>DATCFJ010000325.1:0-5988 GCA_036509605.1 Polyangiaceae bacterium
GCCGGCGTGCGCCTCGCGCGCCTGTACGCTCAGCATTTGTCGGACAACGAACGCGCAGCGCGCGCTTATGATCGCGTGCTGCGCGTGGACCCTTCGCACGCCGAGGCCAAGGGCTTTCTCTCGGAGTTCTACGGCAATGACGGGCGCTGGGCGGATCTCGTGCTGCTCTACGAGCGCGAGCTCAAGGGCAAAGACTCGAACGACTCCGAGCGGCTGGGCGACATGCTCCAGATCGCGATGCTGCACTGGCGGAAGCTCGGTCGTCCGCAAGACGCAGAGCCCTGGTTCGAACGCATTCGCAAAGTCGAAGCCACAAACGTTGGCATGCTGAGCTTCTACCGCGAGTACTACGGCTCGCTGGAAGACGACACGCGCTTGATCGAAGTGCTGCAGGGCGCGCAACGCTCGGTGCCGGACGGCTCCAAGGAGAAGAAGCAGTTCTCGTCCGAGATCGCCAAGCTCGCCGAGGGCACTGCCAACGCGCAGAAGGCCATGGAGCAGTACAAGAGTATCCTGCGTCAGGATCCGGACAGCAGCGAGGCGCGTGACGCGCTGAAGCGGCTGTACAAGCAGACTCAGGGCTACAACGCGCTCGTCGAGCTGCTGCGCCAACAACTCGAGCGCACGCCCGCCGAGGACTACCCGTTACGGCTGTCGATTTTGCGCGAAGTTGCCACCGTGTATCGGCAATACGTGCGCAGCGACACGGCGTTGCTCTCGGTGCTAAATCAGATCGTTCAGCTCGACGACAAGCTCGACGAGCACGACGTAGGCGAGATGCGCGAGCTCGTCAGCCTGTACGACAAGCTGGGTCGTCACCGCGACTTGATCACGCATCAGTTGAAGCTGGCCGAGATCACGCCCGACGTCGAAGAGAAGAAGGAGCTGTATCGCGCCGCGGCGCGCCGTTGGCTCGAGCAATTCTCGAACGCCCAAAACGCGACGGATGCCTACGCGGCCCTGCTCAAGATCGCGCCCAAAGACCCGGAAGCCCACGAGCGCCTGGAGGACTTGTACAGGAAGCGCCGCGCCTGGGATAAATTGTTCGAGCTGTACTCGGCGGACTTGGAGAGCGCCGAAGGCGGCGCCAAGTTGTCCCTGCTCAAGGAGCTCGCGCAGCTCGCAGCCGAGCGCCTAAATCGCGGCGCGGACGCGGTCCTTCTGTACAAGAAGATCCTCGAAATCGATCCGACGCGCTCGGAAGTGATGGATGCGCTCGAGAAGTATGCAGAGCGCGCCAAGGATTGGCCAACGCTGGCGGAGGTCTTGGAACGGCGCGTCGCTTCCTTGGCGGACGACGCCGCGCGGCTTGCCGCCTTGCAGAAGCTCGGCACGGTGTACGCCGAGCACATCGCCGATCACCAGAAGGCGGCCCGCGCTTGGCAGCGCGTGCTCGAGCTCTCGCCGGGTCACTCGCGCGCGCTCCGCGTGCTTCGCGAAACGTACTTGCAGGGCGCGGACTACGAAGGCCTCGAGGCCTTGTACGCGTCCCAAAATGATTGGGAGGGTCTGGCCGAGGTGCTCAGCACCGCGGCGGATTGCGCCAAAGAACCGCCGCAGCGCATCCTTCTCAGCTATCGCGCCGCGGCCGTCTACGAGCAGAAGCTCAATCAGCCGGAGCGCGCGTTCCGCTCTTACGATCGCATTCTCTCGACTGATCCAACCGACAAGCGCGCCGCCAGCGCGCTGATCCCGTTGTACGAGAAGGACGAGAAGTGGTCGCGCCTGCCGCCGCTGTACGAGCTCTTGTTCGAGCGCGCCGAAAGCGAGGCCGAGAAGCTCGACCTGCTGCGCAAGCTCGTGGAGGTGACGGGCCGTCGCTTGAACGACAAGAGGGCCGCAGCAGGCTACGCGCGCAAGGCCTATGAGCTGTCACCGGACAGCCAATCTGCGCTCGATCTCCTGGAAGAGTCGTCGCGCGCCGCAGGGACTTGGGAAGCGTTCGTCGAAGCGGTCGAGCAACGCTTGCAGACAGCCGAGACCGCGGCGCCGCCGCCAGTCGCGCAGGCCGCTGGCGATGCGCCTGCGCCCGCGCCTGCCAAGAAAGGCAAGAAGAAGAAGAAGGGCGACACTCAACCTGAGCCCGCGCCCGCTGCTGCTGGCCCGGCACCAGGCGCGGAACGCCGCCTGCTCGAGTTGCGCTTGGCGCGCGTGTTTGCAGAAGAGCTGAGCCGCTCGGAGCAAGCCGTCGCGCTGTACAAGCAGATGCTCGAGCGCGACCCGGCAGACGCCGAGGTCGCCTCGGCATTGGAAGCCATTTTGCGCCGTGAAGATCGCAGGGACGATCTGCGATGGCTACTCGAGCTGCGCGTCGAGCACGCTGCGGATGATGACGCGCGCGCCCGCATCCTGAGTGATTGGGCGACGCTCGAGGAAGACGTCTTCGAAGCGCCCGATCGCGCGATTTTGATTTATCGCCGCATTCTCCAGGTCAACGATTCGGACGGAGCGGCGCTCAGCACACTGCCGCGCTTGCTGCTGGCTCAAGGTGATGCCGCCTCTGCAGTAGCCGTGATCGAGCAGCACCGTGGCAAGCTGTCCGGTGAGGATCGCGCCGAGCGCGAGGCGGAGCTCGCCGAGCTGTACCTGAACCGCCTGTCGAACCCCGAAGAAGCCTTCAAGAATGCGGTCTCCGCGGTCCAATCCGCGCCCGTGAAAGCGCGGGCGATGTCCGTGCTCGAACGCTTGCTGGACGTGCCGGAGGTGCGCTCGCGCGTCGCAGAGGTGCTGGCGACTCAATATGCGTCCTCGGGCGAGGCCCGCCGGGAAGCGAGCGCGCTGTCGGTGCTCTTGGCGGAAACCAAGGACGCTGGCTTGCGCCTGCCGCTTTACTTGCGCTTGGCTGACACGCAGCAACACAAGCTGAGCTCTTTCGGTAGCGCGCTCGACGTGGTGCTGGAGGCCGCGCGCCAATATCCGGGAGAGCTACCGCTGTGGGACCGCGCGGACGAGTTGGCGCAGCTCGCCGGACGCCCCACTGACTTGGGCGAGGCATTCCGCGAGGCTCTGCGGGCAACCTTGCCCGAAGCGCTCGAAGTGGAGCTGGCTGAGCGCGCCGCGCGCCTGCATGAAGACCGCCTCGGTGATCCGATCGGAGCGACTCCTTACTTGGAGCGCGTGCTCACGTTGTCGCCGGGCAACGAGGCCGCGTTCCAGCGCTTGAAGGACATCCTGACAGCGGCCGAGCGCTGGGGTGATCTCGAGGCGTTGTACGACCGCGCATCGAGCGCGACGAGCGACCTTTCACGCCGCGCCGAGATGCTCGTCGAGGTCGCGTTGATCTGCGAAGAGATCATAGAAGACGTCGAGAAAGCGACCCGCTACTACGAGCGTATCCTCGAGGTCGACCCGCTGCACGACGTGTCGATTCGCGCGCTCGACCGCTTGTACGTGCGTCAAGGCAAGGACAAGCAACTGGCCGCGTTGCTGGAAAAGCGCCTGGAAAATGCCTCCGGTGACGAAGCCTTCGAGCTCAAGCTGCGGCTGGCCAAGTTGGATTTGGACCTGCACCAGCCGGAAAAATCCATGGCGCTCGTCGAGGACGTGCTCGGCGAACGTATCAATGACTACCAAGCTCGCGAGCTGACCGAGCGCATGCTCGAAATCGGCGGCCTACGACAACGCGCGGCGCTCTTGCTCGAAGGTGTATACGAGGCGCGCGACGAGATCCGCGATCTCGTGCGCGTGCTCGAGGTGCGCCTGGAGGGCTTCGGCGCGGACCCCGCAAACATCGATCGACGAGAGCTGCTGCGTCGCATTGCGACGCTGCGCGACGATCGCCTGCACGACGACGAGAGTGCCCTGCGCACGTTGTCCTTGCTCGTGCCCGCCGACCCGTTGGATGTCGACGCTCGTAAGCGCCTGCTCGAGATCGGGCGTCGCCTCAGCCTGAACGAGCGCGTCGCCGAGGTGCTGACCGAAGCCGCGGAACGAGCTGAAAACGAGCCATTACGCGGCGAAATCCTGATGCAGGTCGCCAACATTTGCGAAGAGCTGCTGAGCGACAAGGCTCGCGCAGAGCGCGTATATCGGCGTGTGCTCGTGCTCGACGAGGAAGACCGTGATCTGGTCCTGCCCGCGGCGCGCGCGCTGGAGCGCATCTACATCTCCGGCAACGAAAACGCCAAGCTGGCGGAGAT
The DNA here is from genome assembly GCA_036509605.1 of Polyangiaceae bacterium. Taxonomy (GTDB): domain Bacteria; phylum Myxococcota_A; class Polyangia; order Polyangiales; family Polyangiaceae; genus PMG-095. Next base: position 4,140 of record DATCFJ010000325.1, read on the forward strand.
GCTGCGCGTGCAGGTGAAGCTCGTGCAGGAAGGCCAAGTGCGGCGCGAGCTGTTCGGGCGGCTCGGCGAGCTGTGCCAGAATACGCTCGGCGACAACGACGGCGCGATTGCCGCTTGGAAGGCGCGCGTCGAAGAGAACCCCGACGACGAGCAAGCCTTGGCCGCGCTCGACCGTTTGTACGAGCTGACCGAGCGCTATCGCGATCTCGTCAGTGTGCTCGAACGTCGCCGCGAAGCCTCGGCCGACGCCGAGCTGCGACGCGCGCTGATGACGCGCTCTGCCGAGACGCTCTGGAAGAAGCTCGACGCAGTTTCCGAAGCGATTGAAGCGTATCAAGCCCTGATCGCAGAATTCGGCCCAAGCAGTGACTCGCTGCGCGCGCTCGAAGCCTTGTTCGGCAGCGCCAAGCGCTGGGAGGAGCTGAGCGAAACGCTAGAGAAGCATCTGGATATCGCCGAGAGCGACAGCGACCGGCTAGAGCTGTTGGCGAAGCTCGGTGACGTCAAGCGCGAGCACCTGAGCGACGTCCCTGCCGCCCTCGAGGTGTACCGCCGCGCGCTCGGCATCGACACGCGGCACGCGCCGAGCCGAACCGCGCTCGAGCACTTGCTCGAAGCCGACCTTGCGCAGTCGCGCCGCGAAGCTGCGCAGATCCTGCATCCGATCTATGAATCGGAGTCGGACTACGAGCGCCTCTTGCGCGTGCTCGAAATCGAAGTCGCGACGAGTGAGGACGCGCTCGAGAAGATCGCGGGCTTGGAGGCTGCGTTGCGCGTGGCAGAGACCTCGCTTGGCGACGCCAAGCGCGCTTTCGGTTACGCGGAGCGTGCGGTGCGTGCCGCAGTGGGTCACACCGATCTCGACCCCTGGTTCAAGCACTTGGAGCGCCTCGCCGCTGCTACGAACAAGCAGGCCGAGTACGTGAAGCTCTTATGCGACGTCGTCCCGGAGATTTTCGACGGCGAAGTGCAGTTGACGGTCACGCTGAAGATCGCAGATCTTGCGCGGCATCAGCTGGCTGATCGCGAGCTAGCGCGCGAGTACTACAAGAAAGCACTCGAGCAACGCGCGGACGACAAGAAGGCCCTCGGCGCGCTCGAGTCCTTGTACGAGGAGACCGGGGACGCGCAGAACCTGCTCGAAATCCTGGAGCGCCGCGTCGAAGTTGCCGAGGGCGACGAAGAGCGTAAGGTCCTCCTCTTCCGCCGCGCTCGCCTGTTGGCCGAAGTGCTGAATGACAAGCCACGGGCGATCAGCGTGTACGAGACAATCTTGGAGCTCGGGCTCGACCCGGCTGCCGTGAGCGCGCTCGAGACGCTGTACGCCGACGTCGCGCAGTGGCCCGCGCTGATTGCGCTGTATGAGCGCCAACTCGACGCGAAGCTCGGAAGCGCGGCGGATTTGCACGTCAGTATCGCGCGCGTCGCCGCACGCCATCAGAATGACCTGGGTCGCGCGTTCGACGAGCTCGAGGTCGCCGTCTCCGGCGACAAGCAGCACGCCGGCGTGATCGCCGAGCTCGAGCGTATCTTGGCCGAGGCAACCGAGTCCGAGCACCGCGCTCGTGCTGCTTCGCTGCTCGAACCCGTGTATCTCCTACGCAGCGATTTCGGTCGCGTGATGGACGCGATCCGAGCGCGGCTCTCGTACGCGAGCGATCCGGACGAGCGGCGCGATCTGTTGCTTCGCCTGGCCAAGCTCTATGAGGAGCAGAAGGAAGACTACCGCGCGGCCCTCGACACCATCGCCGAGTTACTGAAGGACGAGCTGTCCGACCCGGCAACCATCTCCGAGCTGGAACGCCTGGCAAAGGTGGCGGGCGCGGAGCGCCGCCTCGCCGAAATCTAC
>DATCFJ010000326.1:0-3222 GCA_036509605.1 Polyangiaceae bacterium
GGAGCACCCGTGTCGTGTTCAGACTCCGACACTTGTACGATCGACACCTGCGTCGAAAGAACGCACTCCTGCAACCACGCACCCCGCGACGCCGACGGCGACGGCGATCCAGTCTGGAACTGCCCCGGCGGTGGTGACTGCGACGACACGGATCCAACCGTCTCTAGCAAAGCCAAAGAGATTTGCGGCAACGGCAAGGACGACAACTGCAACGGCGAGATCGACGAGCCCGGCTGCATCGCTCCGGCTCACGACACCTGCGGCGATCCGCTGCTGATCGGCGAGAGCGGTTCGTTTTCGTTGTCCCTGGCGGCAACCAAGCTCGACTATCCGACGACGTGCGCGCCTGCCGGTCAGAACCTGCACGACGTAGTCGTCGCCATCTCGGTGCCCCCCGGAGATCCGCAGGATGTCGATGTCGTCGCCCACAGTGCTACGTCGGTGGTGTCCCTTGCGACCGCGGCGAGCTGCGGCGATGCATCGACGACCCGCTGCGCGCCAAGCGTCTCGACCAAGGACGACACGCTCTCGCGCTTCCATTTCTACGCCCTCGCGCCCGGCAATTACCCGCTGTACGTGGCCGGTGACGGAGAGGCGGACGTGTCGCTGTCCGTGCAATTCTCGGCGGCTTCGGCGCCGCCGAGCAACGAAACGTGTGGCACGGCAAGGCCTCTCGTGCCCGGTGTCTCGCAGACGGCGTCGCTGGTGGGCACCGCTCTCGACTTGAGCAGTGCCTGCCCGAGTCAGGCCGGGGAGTTGGTATACGCGTTCACCCTCGACAAGGCCGAGGACGTGCACGTATTCGCCAATCCGCTGGATAGCTACGGCACGCCCCAACTATCGCTGCGCAACGCTCAGTGTAACAAAGCCACAGACGAGCTCACATGCCGGATCGGGGCGCCCGCCGCGCTGTTTGCCCGCGCGCTCCCCGCGGGTAGCTACTTCGTGAGCGTGGGCGATTCGGGTCCCGGTGACGTCGATTTGCGATTGGAAGTTTCGGACCCCAGCGCGCCGCTGCCCGACGAAGGCTGCACTGACGCGCCGGCTTTGTCTTCGGGCGAATCTGTCGACGTGGCACTGGGCGACCACGCCGATGCGGTCAACACGGGCTGTCTCAGTGGCGCCGTGGACTCGACTCACAGCTTGACCTTAACGGAGAGCTCGGACGTGCTGCTGGTGGAGCGCATCTCGACCCACGACACCGGCGCGGTCAGCTTGGCGACGCCTGCTTGCAGCGTGGATTCGCGGCTCTCCTGTGGAACATCGAGCGATAGCCCGGTACGAACCCGCGCCTACGCGGTCCCTGCTGGAAGTTACCGCGTGGTCGCGGAAAGCGCGCTGGGCGACCCAGTTTCAGTAACGGCGTTCACGCGCAAAGCCGTCCCGGCAACCCTCGTAGCACTGGCTGACGACTGCTCCGCGCCGTTCGAGATGCCCGTCGCTGGAGGCCGCTTTCAGGGCAACACTGCCAACGCGCACGCCGACTACTCTGCCGGTTGCGACGTCGGCAATCAGGCAAAGGGCGGCGCGCCCGATCAAATGCTGCATCTGGCGTTGACGCGGAAGAGCCGCGTCATTCTCGATATGGCAGGCAGCAGATACGCGACGATGCTGAGCGTCCGCACGGGCGCGACCTGTCCCGGAACGGAGCTGTCATTGGCTTGTGCGGCAGGCTACCAACCCGAACGCAGCTACCTCGATCTGGACTTGGATCCTGGTGACTACTACGTGCAGGTCGACGGCTACGCGGGCGCCCTCGGGGCCTGGTCGCTGGACGTATATGTCACACCGGGCGCGATCTAAAAGTCGCAAACTGCCGCACTCGTGTGCGGCTTAGTCTGCGTAATGACACGCAAAAAGTCGGCGATTTGGCGGTCAGCAAGGGATGAGCTAGCTTAGCCCGACTCTTGCTTTTCGTATTGCGACGAGACGCGGCGGCACTGGCTTAAAGCTCGGTACGTTCGAACCTGGAGAGCGCAATGCGGATCCCCAAACTGCTGAAAACGGCGTGCGTCGTGGCCTTGGTCAGTGTTTCCACTGCTGCCAGTGCTGCTTCGCCTGCCCTCAGTCCAAGTGAGCGTGAGGCGTTGCTCGCGGGCGAAGTCGTTGCGCGACCGATGCGCATCGAGACCGACTCCGGTAGCTACCGCGGAGGGCTCTCTTACTCGCTCGTTCATGCGCCGGCCGCTGCGGTGCTGGCCGCCCTGAGCAACGTAGACAGTTTGCCGCAAGCGTTGCCGCATACAAAGAGTGCTCGCTTGATAGATGTCCGCGGCGGCATTGCCCGCGTCGAGTTGGTACAGGGTGGCAGCACCTCGTACACGGTTCGCATTGAACGCGCGGTAGGCCGCTCGGAGCTGCGGTTCTGGCTCGACTCGAGCCGCCCGCACGATATCGAGGACGTGTTCGGCTTCTTCCGTGTCGAGCCCTTTGGCCGGGGCGAAAGTCTGGTCACCGTGGCCGCCGCGGTGGATTTAGGTTCGGGCATCACCAGCCTGCTGTTCAGCAATGCGGTTGAGCGGACGGTCCTCAGCACCCCACGGCAGATCCGCGAGTACGTCGAGCCGCGCGCGTTCGCCTTGCTGGAGGCGCCCGGGAATTTCAGCGGTTTCTAGCGGTAGCGCTGGCAAAACGCGCGGAACTCGGCTCAAGATGCGAGCCACAACATGCTCGCCCGCGTTAGTGTCATAGCCCTTAACACCTATCGCGAAGCAGTGCGCGCGCGGGTATTGCACGGCTTATTTGCGCTGGCCCTAGCCACCGCTGCGTACTCACTGGTGGTTGGCGCGTACGCGTTGCACTCGAGCTTGCGCGTGGTGAGCGATCTCGGCGCGGCTTCGATTTCAATTTACGGCATCATCGTAGCGGTCGTGCTGGGCGCGACCTCCTTGTATCGGGAGCTCGAGCTGAAGACGATCTTTCCGATCCTGGCTCGGCCGATTCGGCGCTCCGAATATCTGGTCGGAAAATATTTGGGCACCGTGCTCACGCTGGGCGTCTTCATCGCAGCGAACTCCGGTGTGCTGCTCCTCGCGTTGGCCTTGGAAGCGGGCAACTCGTCGCTCGGCCCGGCCGTAGCCGCCGGCGGAGCGACGTTGCTCGCGGCCGGTCTGGCCGTGCGTTCCGCGCGTTGGCGAACGTTCCTGCCGATCCCGTGGGCGTTCGCGATCCTGCTGGCTGGCGCTCACTTTGCGGCTGCCGCGCCCGATGATCGGCGCGTGG
>DATCFJ010000327.1:0-7070 GCA_036509605.1 Polyangiaceae bacterium
GGCAGCCGATGCAGCACGAGCGGGTTGTTGGCGTAGTCCCCGAGCAGCATCACGTGCGGCGTGAGCTCGCCCGCGGCGTACGGCGACGGCACGCCAAACATGCGGTCGCCCGCGGGAGCCGGCTCGAAGCGATCCAGCGCCAGGCCCGGAGATTGCGCGAAGGCAGGGCTCGCCACTGCACTCACTGCAGCCGTTACGAGAACGCCAAGAAAGAACCCGCTTCGCGAGATAGACCGCACTGCACTCATCCTTTGTTCGAAAGACTTAAGGGCAGCACCATGCCGCATTATCAGCAAGAATAACAGAGGCGCGCGCGCCTCATAAACGCCCCACCGCCGCACCCGGCGAATCTCGCCCGCTCAGTCAGTCAAGACGCGCAGCGAGCCGCGGACCACGCCGTAGCCGCCGGAAGCTCGCAAGTCCCGAAACACATCTCGACCCATCGCACGGCCGGCAATGAGCTCCCGGTACGCCCCGACCGTGCGGGCGGTCTCTTCCGCCGATTCGCGCACGAGCTCTACTCGGAAGCGCTTCACGCCGGCTCGCAGCAGCGCTGGCACGAGCTCCGCCGCGCTCTGCGCCGCGGCATGAAACACGGTGTTACGACAGCCGACGTCTGCTTCCACGGGATGATCCATGTCCGCGCGATCGCGGAGCGACACTTGGTGTGTTTCGCAGGGCCGACCACAGCTCAGGTGATCGCGCCCATCGGAGAGCAGCGCCGCGATCACGCAGTGCTCCATATGAAAAAGCGGCATCGGGTGATGCAGGACGACCTCGGCATACGGCGCAAGCGCCTCCGAGAGCACGCCGAGCAGCCGCGGCGAATCCAGATCGAACGAGGGCGTGAACGCCGACAAGCCACGCGAGAGCACTTCCCGCGCCGTGAGCTGATTGCTGACGTTGAGCGAAAAATCCCCGATTCGCAGCACGCCGCTCGCTCGTTCGAGCTCGAACAGTGCGCCCAAGCTGCGCACCAGTACCGCGTCGGGCGACAGGCTCTCTAGATAGCGATCGATCTTCTCTTCGCCCGGCTTGCGAATTCGCGGTGGCGCAACGCCGACGGTCGCGCCCGCGGCACGCAGCTCGCGCAGCGCGCTGCCGGTCCCGGTCAGCTCCAAAAAATCGAGGTACACGCCGTCCGCGCCGGCTGCCAGCGCGGCATCGGCTTGAGCGCGGTTCCTGCATAGGGCAAATAGCCCGCCAGGCGGTGCCTCCCGCAGCGGAGTGAGCGATGAATCGGCCGGTGGCGGACGCGGCAACGCGCGAGACAATGCCCCCACCCCGGGCTCGAGCAGCGCGGCCACGAGCGCCCGCCGCGCGCGATTCAGCGCCGACACCGGCAGCCAGGCGGTCTCGGGCAGCTGCACTTCCAGCTGGCTGAGGACGAACGGCGAGTCCCCCAAACGGCCCAACTTGTCCTCGAGCTCGGAGCGCGACGTGGGCTGATTTTTCGCTGGCAGGACCATGCAATCAGCGACCACACGCGCCACGCGGCCGCGCGCGCTGTAACCCTCGAGGGTGAACGGCTCACCAAGCTGGCCGGTGATCTTGAGCCTGAGCCGCTCGCGATAGGGTTCACGCGCAAGCACGGCGCTGATCTCTCGCTCGGTCTCGGGGTCATGCGTGCGAAACACGCGCCGGCCACGGTTCACCTCGGTGAGCTCATGGTCCGGCCCAAACCACAGCCTGGCGCGACTCCCCGGAGGGGCCGCACTGACGTCCTCACCAGCGACTTCGATGGCCCAGACTCGGCCGCCGATCTCGCCTTCCCCAGCCCAGCCGCCCTCGACCAACAAGCCGTCACCACGCGCGATGCGCAGGCTGCTAAGGGCCAACAAGCTACGCCGACCCGCGCGCTCGTCACTGCCGAGGGCGCGAGCCACTTCGACGCCGCGGTGATCGCAGGAGCGCGCCTCGACCAGCCGTTGATGATCGACTCCGGACAAGAAACCAGGGCCGGAACCGCGAGAATAGCTCTGAATTGCCCGCGCCTTCGTGGCCGGGTCGGGCGCGGTACCCTCGCCCAACACGGCGTCGACGCTCTGTCGATACAGGCGAGTGGTGGCCGCGACGTACTCCGGGCCCTTCATGCGGCCTTCGATCTTGAACGAGCGCACGCCCAGCTCTATCAAACGCGGAATGGCAGCGCTGGCCTCTAGATCTTGCGGTGAGAGCAAATAAGCGCGAAGCCCCAAATCACGCACGACGCCGTCCACGACGAGCTCGTACGGTAAGCGGCAGGCCTGAGCGCACGCTCCACGATTCGCGCTGCGCCCGCCAATGGCCTCGCTGGTCAGGCACTGCCCCGAGTACGCCACGCACAGCGCGCCGTGCACGAAAACCTCCAGCTCGACCTCGGTCGCCCGGGCGATCTGCGCGATGTCGTCCAGGCTGAGCTCGCGGGCCAGCACCACGCGGTCCGCGCCGAGCGACGCCGCGAGCTCGACCGACGCCGCGTCCGTGCAGGTCATCTGCGTGGAAGCGTGAATACGCAGGCGGGGCGCGATGCGTCGCACCAGGCCAACGGCGCCCAGGTCCTGGACGATCACCGCGTCGACGCCAGCACGGTCTGCGGCGCGAACGAGCTCGCTCCACGCTTCGAGCTCGGCGTCGAAGACGAGCGTGTTCAGCGTGAGGTGAGCTTTGACGCGGTGCGCGTGTAGCAGACGCACCGTGTCTTCTAGGGTGTCGACGCTGAAGTTACGAGCGCGCGCTCGAGCGTTGAAAGTATCCACTCCGAAGTACACGGCGTCTGCGCCGGCAGCAACGGCCGCCTCGAGTGCCTGCCTGTCCCCCGCGGGTGCGAGAACTTCGGGGCGACTCGGTTGGACCGGCATGGGCGAAAACCATAGCAAACACGGAGCGCTGTGCGACTCGTCAGGTCTCATCTCGAGAAACCGCGCCGGCAACGCTAGCTTGTATTCGTGCGGCTGCCTCGATAGCCTATTGAAAGATGGTCGAGGAGGAGCCTGAGGCTCGCGCTTTGCGTGAGAGCGAGGAGCGTTTTCGTGCGTTAGCTGAGGCCGCTCGCGAAGCCATCCTGATCAACGAAAACGGCGTCATTGTCGAGGTCAACTCGGCTCTCGTCCAGCAACTTGGCTACAGCCGCGAGGAGCTCCTAGGCAGAAACGGGCTAGAATTGCTGCTCGCGCCCGAATCTCGCCCACTGATCGAGGCGAGCATTCGTTCCGGGGGCTACGGCGGGACCGGCGAAACCGCGTTCCTCACGAAGTCCGGCGAGCGGCGGCTCTTCGAGACCAACTCGCAGCCCATCACCTACCTGGGGCGGCCGATGCGCGTCGTCACCATGCACGACATGACCGCGCGCCGCGCCGCTGAGGCGGCTCTGCGCGAGAGCGACGAGCGCCTCCGTTCCGCGATGAGCGCGGCTCGCATGGGCAGCTGGGAATGGCACATCTCCGAAAACAAGGTGATCTGGAGTCCGGAGGTGTACGCCATCTTCGGCACCAATCAGCAGGCCTTCGAGCAAACGTTCGATGCGTTCGTCGCGCTCGTTCACGAGGACGACCGAGCGCGCGCGCGACAGGCCGTCGAAGCAGCTCTAGTCGGCAGCTCCGCGGAGATCGCGTTTGAGCACCGCGTGCGCGGCGCAGACGGCGTCACGCGCTGGGTCGAGAACCGCGGCCGCGCCTTTCGCGACGCTTCGGGCAACGCCGTGCGCATGGCCGGCACGAGCATGGACACCACGCGCCGCCATGAGCTCGAAGAACAGCTGCTGCACAGCCAGCGCATGGAAGCCACGGGCCGCTTGGCAGGTGGCATCGCCCACGATTTCAACAATTTGTTGACAGTGATCATGAGCTACAGCGAGCTCGGGCGCTTCACGCTGTCGCCGGAGCACCCTTCGTTCGAAGCGCTAGAGCAGATAAACGTGGCCGCTCAGCGCGCAGCCGCGCTGACGCGCCAGCTGCTGATCTTTGCACGCAAGGAGGTCGTCGACCCGCGGGTGGTGGACCTGAATCACTTGGTAGAGAACGTCGCCAAGCTGCTGCGCCGAGTCGTGGGGGAAGATGTCATGGTGTCCGTCGACCTTTCCCCGGGCTCGGCACCGGTGACGGTGGATCCAGTGCAGTGCGAGCAATTGATGATGAATCTGGCGGTCAACGCGCGGGACGCCATGCCCGGCGGAGGGTTGATCAGCATTGCCACCTCGGTCACGGAAGAGAGCGTGCGCATCAGCGTCAAGGACACCGGGCTCGGCATGTCGCCCGAGGTGCGTGAGCGCGCCTTCGAGCCCTTCTTCACCACCAAAGAGATCGGAAAAGGCACTGGCCTCGGGCTGTCCACGTGCCTGGCCATCGTGCGCCGTAGCGGCGGCACAATCAACATCGAGAGCAGCCTCGGACAGGGTACGATTTTTCACATCGAGCTGCCCCGCGCCAAAACGCGCGCCGATAGCGAGCTCCCCGATCGCCCATCGCTGATGCCGCGCGGTGACGAGACGGTGCTGCTGATCGAGGACGACGCCGTCGTGCGCCAGCTCACGGCTCGCATCCTGCGCCGCCAAGGCTACACCGTGCTGGTCGCGACGCAGGCCGACGAAGCCCTGCAGCTAGCGGCAGACAACAACCAGCGCATCGACCTGTTCTTGTCGGACGTGGTCATGCCCGGAGAATCTGGACCCTCGGTGATCGAGCGCCTATCCGCCAATCGCCCAGCGGCCAAGGTGCTGTTCGTCTCTGGATACCCGGGCGACGACATCTCGCGCCGTGGCATCGACGAAGCCAGCTTCAGATTCTTGGCGAAGCCGTACTCGAGCGAGCAACTGGCGCAGCGCGTGCGCCAAGTCCTCGACGGCTGAGCTCTACTCCGCGGGTGTTTCCACGACGTCGGGCGAGAGCGCGGCGTTCAGGATTGGCGCTGCGCTGGCAGCGTCGCCGATGCGGTTCGCGTTCACCACGTGCGGCGGCGGCTTGTGCAAATCCCAAACCAAGCCGAACCAAGACAGCACTACGAGCACGTAATACGTCAGATCAATCTCCCACCAGAAGAAGCCCTGCTTCACCGAACGCTGGTAGTAGTGATGGTTGTTGTGCCAGCCCTCACCCATGGTGATGAGCGCGAGCAACAGGTGGTTTCGGCTGTTGTCCGTGGTCACGTAGCGCTGGGAGCCGAACACGTGCGTCAGCGAATTGATCGTGAAGGTGCCGTGCCAGAGCAGCGTGGTCGACACGAAAAAGCCCCAGAACAGCGCAAAGGTGCCACCGAGCAGATACAGCGTCGTCGCATACGCGATCGGCACCAACACATGGAAGCGATCCAAGAAACGGAGCTCGGGGAAGCGCGCTAGATCTTTCACCTTCGAAAGGTCGGTCTCGTCGTCCTTCTTGGACACGATCCAGCCGACGTGGCTCCACCAGAAGCCGTCCTGCAAGACCGAGTGCACGTCATTGGGCTGGTCGGAGTTGCGGTGGTGCAGGCGATGATGCGATGCCCACCACAGCACACCCTTTTGCACGCTCGTCATCGCTAACACCGCGAGCAGAAATTGAAACGCGCGGCTCGTGCGGTAGGTGCGGTGCGAAAAATACCGGTGATAGGCGCCCGTCACGCCGAACATGCGCACGTAGTACAGCAGGGCGGCGAGCAGCGCGCCCTTCCAAGACCAGCCGAGCCAGAAGATACCCACCACTGACGCCAGTTGGATCGCGAAGAACGGCACGGACATCAGGCGCGCGATGCGTCGCGGATCCTGCACGGGTTGCTCGGTCGACATGTTCACGGACGATAGCGCTCGCTAGGTCAGGGCGCGGTCATGACACCGTCATGTCTCGAGGGGTGTCGCGGCGCGAGTCGGTCGTTTCAGATCGGGACGAATCCGGTCCAATTAGCCGAGGTACGCCGCAGGGACAGCCGGCTCGGCGGTTGGCCCGGCCGCGGGTTCGAGCGACGGCGCGGGCGGCGCGGGCGGTGCGGGCGGCGCGGGCGGCGCGGGCGGCGCGGGCGGCGCGGCGAGTGCTGGCGCGGGCGGCGGTTGGGCTGGGCGGTGCCGCGAGTGCCGGCGCGGGTACGGCGCCAGCTCAATGCACGCCGGGCACCGGAACCACTCCGGTCGGCGACAAATCGCTGACCGACAAACTAACGCCTCAGGCGCCGCGCAGGGCTCGGGACAACGTGCCGCCGTTCGATGCGATCACGTCTCGGTACCACAGCGCGGAGTCTTTCAAGATCCGCTTTTGGCTCGGATAATCGCAGAAAACCAGGCCGAAACGGTGCTTGTAGCCGTGCGCCCATTCGAAGTTGTCGATGAACGACCAATGGAAATAGGCCTCGATCGGCACGCCGTCGCCGAGCGCGCGGCGCAGCTCCAGCAAATGGCGCTCCGTAAAATCGATGCGCGCCGCGTCGTGCACTTTGCCATCGAGCGAAACCCAATCACGGCTCGAGATGCCGTTCTCGGTGATCACGATCGGTTTCTTGTAGCGTTCCCAGAATAGCCGCGGCCCCCAGTACATGGCCTCCGGCGTCACCAGCCACTCGAAGGCGGTGATCGGAAAGCCAACCGGCGGTGGCACAACCTCGGGGCCATTGTCCCCTGCCCGCACGTGCTGACCTTGATAGATGTTCACGCCACAGAAGTCGACAGGTTGACTGATCAGCTCCAGATCCCCGGCGGCGATGCGCGGCACCTGCTCGCCGAAGAAGCGTACACCCTCCTCCGGATACTCGCCCAGGAACACGGGATCCATCCACCAGCTGTTGGTCCACGCGGTTTCCGCGTCCACCGTGAACGCAGCGCGGCGCGCGGCTTCGATGTCTTGTGCGCTGTCAGTGACCGGGATTTTAGACAAGCCGACCGGCGCGAAGCCGATCCTGGTGGGGCCCGCGCTGGCAGCGCGAATGGCTTGCACGGAGCGGCCATGGGCAAGCAGGGCGTGGTGACCGGCAAGCAGCACCTCAGCGAAGCGCAGCCGGTCGCCGGGCGCGTGCCGGCCTTCGTGGTGACCGGCGCCGATGAACACTTGCGGCTCGTTCAACGTCATCCAATTGCGCACCCGATCCGAAAGTTTGCGCGCGACAACATCGGCGAACTCGCCGAACCACTC
>DATCFJ010000328.1:0-4522 GCA_036509605.1 Polyangiaceae bacterium
CGTTTGGACTCGGGCGACGAACCGGGTGAGCAAGTGCGCGTGGTCGGCTTCGGTGCAGACGAAAAAAACAACTTCGGTGCGCGCAATTCGCGGAGCGGCATCCCGATCAGTATGGTCGGTACGAGTAGCTTCCGTCCGAACGGAGACCCTGTGCCGGCGCGCACGTTCGTCGTCGAGGGCGCCGTGGCCTGCCATGGAGACAGCGGCGGGCCAGCGCTCAGCGAGCAAAATGCCGTTGTGGGCGTGTTTTCGCAGGTGGTCGGCCCCTGCTTCGCCAGCACCGCGCGGGACGTTTTCACAGAAGTCGCTCCGTTCAAGAACGATCTCATATTGCCTGCATTTGCCGCTGCAAACGCGGAGCCCATGGTCGAGGCAATTGGCGCTGCCGGCGCGGCGGATTCGCCCGACGCGGGCTCGAGTGTCGCTGGCTCACCCGGCAGCATGCCGAGCGCAGGTGCCGCCAGCGTCGATACCGAAGATCCGACGTATGGCGGACCACGCCAAGCGGGCGGCTGCAAATGCCATCTGAGCAGCGCGCATGCGGGCCTGCTGGATCCGGAACCGCTGCTCGCGCTGATGTTGTGCAGTGTGGCGTACGGCCGTCGGCGCCGAGCCTCGCCGACTAACGCTGGCTGAGCCAGAACAAAGCGAGCAGCGCGATGGCGATCGCGCCCAGCGCAGCCAACCAAGGCAAGTTCAGCCGCGAGCGTTCCACGATCGTCGTGGACGCCTCAGCCGCTGCAGGCGGCGTGAGCGCGGCATCGCTGAGCAGGGTGGCTTCGTCTTCCGCCGGGCGCTTGGGGGGGGTGAGCGTGGGGGCTGCCGCTTGGCTCTTGAGTAGCGCCTGCACCGCCGGTTGCATGATGATGCCGCTCGTAGCCGTCGGAGTTGCGGTCTTATCGGCAGGTGAGATGAGGCGATTCGCCAATGCTGCCGGAATGGCGCGGCTCACGTTCGTTAGGGCATCGATCATTCGGCGTCTGTCGTCGCTGATGCGTTCGCGCACCAGGCGAGCGACGTCGGCGTGCTGCGTCAGATGCGGCCTCGTGAGCAGCCACTGCTCGAGTTCGAAGCGCATTTCTTCCGCGGTTTGGTAGCGGTGCTCGCGATCGCTGGCCAACGCGCGCATCATGATCCGCTCGAGCTCCTCCGGGAAGTCGGGTTCGAGGTCGCGCGGCTTGCGATACGAGCCGCGCACGATTTTTCCGAGTGCCTCGCCGCCGCTACCGAACGGGCGCCGCCCGAGCGTGATGACGTACAGCACGCAACCCATCGCGTACACGTCTACCCGGCGATCGATGCCGTGCCCGAGTACCTGTTCCGGCGGAATGTAGGCCAATTTGCCTTTGATTTCGCCGGTGCGGGTGCGGGCGTGCAGCTGATGTGCGGCCTTAGCGATGCCGAAGTCACTGACTTTGACGTGGCCATTCACTGACACCAGGATGTTCGGCGGCGAGATATCGCGGTGCACGATGCCGAGACCGTTGCCGTCGCCGTCTTTGGCTTCGTGCGCGGCATGTAAACCTGCACACGCCTCGGCGCAAATTCGCCCCGCGATTTCGAGGGGCAACGGGCTGAGCGCGCCGCCGCGCATCAAGCCGCTCAGCGTGTCGCCCGCCACCCACTCCATCACCATGAACAGGAGGTTTTCGTCGCGGCCAAGCTCGTATGTCTCGCAGATGTTCGGGTGGCGGATGGCTGAGGCGACTACGGCCTCGTCGATGAACATGCGCGCGTATTCGGCTTCGTCCGCAAACTCCGGCCGGACCAGCTTCAGTGCCACGGCGCGTGAGATACCGGTGCCTTCAGGCTTTGCAGCCCACACCTCAGCCATGCCGCCGGCAGCGATCGGAAAGAGCAACCGATAGCGACCAATCAGCTGTCCCGCTTGAACGCGCGCCGAATCCTCCGCGTTGGCCAGTGCTGCGGGACCTCCCGCCACTGCTTGCTTGGTTCTGACGCCCCCGCGATCCATGGTAAATTACGATATTACCCGGATCTTCATGCGCCCGCCACGGATTCCTCCGCCGTACGAACGAAGGCGAGTGCTTTGCATTGTCAGGGCGTCGCGAACGGATTGTCGGGATCCAGGACCCGAGGACGCTTCGTTACGACTCTCGGTAGATCTCCTGACGCGGGCGTCTGGGCACCAGTGTGGGGGACCTCCACACTCGGTTTGGGTTTAACGCTGGGCAAGTGCGGGCCTGGCGCGAGCGTCGAGAGTGTGAGCCGGACTTCCTTGTTGCTGTCGAGGCGCAGCTCTTCCGTTCGATCACTAAACCCGGGCGCAGATGCGCGCACCTGGTGTGCGTTCGAGTCGGGAAGCACGGTCAGCCGGTACGGATTCGGTAGCGCTGGGCCGTCATCCAAATATAGAGCGGCGCGCGGCGGGTAGGCTAGCAGCGTGACCGTGATTGGATTCTCGCTCGCTGCGGCCGCCGGTGTCGGACCAGCCGCACTGGGCGCCGCGCTTGCTGTCAGTTTGGACACGCTCGCGACCACCGCGGGAACATTGCCATGCTGGCCACGGAACGTGAGCCAGACGCCTAGCAGCAGCACAGCACCGGCGGCCGCTGCGGCCGCTGCGGCCGACCAGACGAGCTTCGACGTACGAGCGCGGCCACTGCTGCGCTGGGTCGTCGACGCGCTGGAGCCGCCAAATGTTTGCTCAGCCGGCGAGGCAGGTGGAAGCGGAGCATCCAGCTCGGTCTCGGCCGACGTGATCCGTTGCGCGCGCTCGGCGATCGCCGAGCCCAGGCATTCGGCGACGATTGTCGCAATATCGCGCTCGGTGACCAGGCGACCGTGGTTGGCGATCCAGAGCGAGAGCGCGCTGCCGAGCTCTTCGGCGCTTTGGTAGCGCAGCGCTGGCTCACGCTCCAAGGCTTTGCGGACGATGTCTTCCAAATCCGTCGGGTAGCCAGCCAAGCGCGCGCTCGGCAACACCAACGGTTGCTCGAGCAATTGATAGAGCGTGGCGACGGCGTCGTTGCCGTGAAAAGGGCGCTCGCCGACGGTCGCTTCGTACAGCACGCAACCCAGCGCGAAAACGTCGGCGCGTCGGTCCACGTCCCGTTGCGTGACTTGCTCCGGAGCCATGTACGAGAGCTTGCCCTTGATCTCGCCAGTCGCGGTCGGTGCGTGCAACCTGCCGCGCGCCTTGGCTACGCCGAAGTCCGTCAGCTGCACGTGCCCGCTAGCAGAAACTAGGATGTTTTGTGGCGAGACATCGCGATGAACCACGCCAAGTAGTACGCCGTGCTCGTCGCACAAATCATGAGCGACCTGCAGCGCGTCGCACAGCTGCGCGGTGATGCTTACCGCCAAAAACGGGTCGAGACGGTGTCCCGCGCAGGCTTCGAGCAGCTCATACAACGAGCCGCCGTCGGAATAATCCATCACCAGGTATGGGATACCGAGCTGCTCGTCGATCTCGAAGGCGTGGATGGTGCACACGCCCCGGTGTTGCACTTGGGCCGCGAGCCGCGCCTCGTCGAGCAGCACGTTCCAATATTCGCCTGCTGCCTTCTCGTTGCCGAGAGTGGTCTTCAGCGCGAACAGCCGCCCGGTGCTCTCTTCGCGCGCGACCCACACGCGCCCCATGCCGCCCGATCCGATCGGGACGAGCAGCTGGAACCGTCCCAGCTTGTTGCCGGGTCTCAACGACGTTTCAGTCAATGTGAGCTCCAACCGCTCAGTATAGCCGAAGGTTGTCCTGGACTCTCGCGTCTTCCACGGCTGCGAAAAACCACGAATCCGCGGCCGAATCGACGTATGTGAAGGTGGGCGATCGTCGGACGCTGCACACTGTGCGTGCTTACCGCTTCCGCTTCGCTAGCAACTTTCGCCGCTCTTGTG
Source organism: Polyangiaceae bacterium (assembly GCA_036509605.1). GTDB lineage: Bacteria > Myxococcota_A > Polyangia > Polyangiales > Polyangiaceae > PMG-095. The sequence continues at coordinate 3,859 of DATCFJ010000328.1, forward strand.
CCGTTTCACACGCAGAAATGCAGCGGTCGGGTAGTCTCAGAGCAAGCGCATGAATGACGCGAGTTTCACGCATCGACCCGGCGCGATGCCCCACCAGGGGGTACTCGAGGCGCTCGTCTATGTCCGCCAAACGTGCACGATTCATCCGCTGCCAGCGCACGGCAAACTGCGTTTGGGGCGCGGATCCGACAACGACATTCGGATCGACGATCAATCGGTCTCCCGTTACCACTTGTTGATCCACGTGGGAGACGGCATTGAGGTTGAAGATTTGGGCAGCGCCAACGGCACGTTGCTCTTCCGTGTCGATCCGGAAGATAAGCTGGAAGCGCCCACGCGGCGCAACGAGGCAGAGGCCCGCTTGCGAGGTGGCGAGCGGCGCCTGCTCGAACCTGGTGACTTCGTGCGCGCCGGTTCGGCGCTGATCATGGTGCAGTCGCGTCGTCCTGCGAGCACGCGCAACGCACGATCGCTCTCGATCGCGCCGTCCGGCGAGGGCCCTGCGGTGCTGCTCGATCCGGAAATGAAGCGCGCCTACGAGATCGCGCTGCGCGCTGCGCAAAGCGGGATCTCGGTGCTCATCACTGGCGAGACCGGCTCCGGCAAGGAAGTCTTCGCCGAGACCATTCACCAATGCTCGACTCGTCGCGGACGCCCGTTCTTG
>DATCFJ010000329.1:0-2399 GCA_036509605.1 Polyangiaceae bacterium
GACGTTTGAACCTTTTGGATCGTCGGACGGCGATTCGAAAACCGCGTGCTGAATCGCTCGCCGGCGTTTTCGACGAGCCGAATCAAGAACATTGCGCCAATGATGATGGGTACGGATACGGCAATCCCGCCCCAGCGAATGAATTCCGCGATGCGACCGACGTTGGGCGCGTCTTGCGCGTAGGCCCGCGCCGGAGTCAGTAATGCGAAGACAATCGAGCCGAAGCTCGACCAAAACGGCCGTTTCGAGCGAAAGTCGTTCATGGGTTCACCAAAAGATGTCTGCGTTCGAGCAGCAGGACGACCGAACGGAGCCACGCCCACTCGACTCGAACACCCTTGCCCACCGCGGCAAGGTAGCCGTGGCTCAAGCCAAATTTTACGGCATTCAACACCTGCGCTTCGGCGACCCGCGTTGCCTTCGCGATGTCGGGCACGGTCGCCGGGTCCATCTGCATGATGGCTCGCAGAATGAAGAGCGCGGAGTCGGGCAAAACCTCCAATTCGCTGGCCTCTGGCACGACCAGCGGGCGCACACGCGCGATCCCAGTCGCGTCCTCGCTCAGTGAGGCCCGCCACGCCTCCAGCGCCATGGCCGGGTTGCCTCCTGTATAATCCCACACCATGCGGAAGTAGGCGACGCGACGCGCCGTCAACGCCTCCTGCTTGTCGATCTCGTCGGCGGTTGCCGGAAGTTTTTCGAGGAGATCCTCGAACGTCGCTACCATTTCGGCGTCAGCGGTACGCTGCGTGAGCAGGACCCCGATCTGCTCGTCGGTCCATGGTCGCAGGGTGACTACCTCATCGAACAATGGCCGAGCATCGCGCGCCCGTTTGAGAAATGGCCAGACGACCGAATCGATCGCGAACACCCAAAGTGTTTCGTCACAACGGCCACGCGCCAATGTGAGCGTCTCGTCAAAGGCGCCGAGCCCCCCACGCACCGGCCGAATCAACCGCTGGGCATTGTCGAGGAAAATCAGAGGCGGATGTGCGGAGCCTGGCGCTACAACGGAAGAGCGCAGTTGTTGCAGGTCGTCGCTTCCACAGTCGATAGAGACCGTGGAGACATCGGCGGCAATCCGGCGCTGGAGTGACGATTTGCCCATGCCCCGCGCGCCGACGATCGCGATAACCCCGCCGCGCCGCTCACGCGCCCGCGTAGCCAATGCCTCGAGCTGGGAGTCGGCGAAGCAGGGGACCCACTCTGTCGAGCTCGTGTTCGGGGCCAGGGCCGCGAAGGCCTTCGGATTCAACGGATTGGAAGCCTGGAGCGGGTGATCACTGGCGAGACGCGCAAGCTCACGCTTGAACAGGTACGCATGAGCGCGGCGCGCGAGATTGAAGCTTGTTACCCAATTGCGTGAGACCTTGTATGCACCAACCGCAAAAAGCTGAACTGCTGCGATCATGGCAGCAGAGAAGCTTTTCCAGCCTCGACGGTTCGCGAGCACCCAAGTTTGCAAGCCCGATTTACGGCGCACCCGCTCGACTCGCTCAAAGACAATTTCCCGCCACCACCGAACGAGAATGAGGAAGACCGGGCCGGCCGCGAACCAGCAAGTTGAGTAGACCCAACTGTAGACGGTCCCCTTTCCCACCAGTCTAGCGCTGACCAGTAGCACGAGGACGAACGCGACGACGACGCGTCCGACTAGCCGAAGGGAACGAAGCCTGAGCGTTGCCATTGCCTTCGTGCTTTGGGCTTCCGCGACCTGCGACGTCGCAGCGATTGCGTTGACGACATTCACGATCAGCGCACCGCCAAGGGTCCAGCCGACAATGACCTCAACCAGCTGGAATTCCAGCAGCTGCCCGGCGCCGGCTGGCAGGAGCCAGAGGCTCACGGCAAAAAGGAGCAACCACTCGACCGTTCGATAGACGCCCATCAGAAAGCGGACTGCTTTGCGTGGCGTACTTGGCCCGCTGAGTCGCTCGCGACGATCTGACTCAGCGAGACGCTCATCCAGCAGCGCGAGCCAGACCGCGCTTCGACGTCTCAGCGCGATGAAGGCAACCACCGCCAAAATCCATGGCACGAGCACTGCAGCGATGCTCCAAGAGGAAACACCCTGAATGCCCTGCTTCCGCCGAAGATCGCCGAGCCACCGTTGGGCAACATACCGGTCGTAACGCAAGATCAAGAGGAGTTGACGAGCTTCAGAGCGCGACTGGTCGAATCCCGCCTGGGTGAAGCCCGTGATGCCGGCGCGCTTCTGAGCAGAGAGCGAGGCGAGAAGACCCAGCCGATCTCGGTTCAACGCGTCGACTTCGTCGAGCAATGCAGCCGCGCGGCGGGCGCGGAGTGCGTGTTCTTCACGCCGAGCCGCGTCGATCTGCTTTTCGGCTGCGCGCCGGCGCTCCAACACCGATTCCGTGGAAATATCGCTGGGCACGTCG
>DATCFJ010000330.1:0-3520 GCA_036509605.1 Polyangiaceae bacterium
CGTCCGACTCCTCATTGAAGTCTTCAGCCGCGGGGTTGGCCGCAGGCCGCATGTGCTCCGCCGACCCCTCGTACGCGCGATCTAGATCGTCGGTCGTCGCCGGTTGGTCGCCATCTTCGACCACCGCCAGCTCGATGAAGATAGGCGCCAGCGGGCCGCCTTGTTCGACGCGCGTGAGGCGGAGACGTGTCATCTCCAAGATCGCGAGGAAAGTCACGATCAGGTCGGCGCGCCCGCGAACACCGTCGAACAGCTGCTCAAACAGCACTTTTCCGCTGGTTTTCAGCAGATCCGACAGCTCATTGATGCGGTCCGTGATCGAAAAGCGCTCGAAGTCGATGTTGTGATCGACGGTCGTCTTGGCGCGCGACAAAACGCCCTGGAACGCGTCCAGCAACTTGAACAAGCTAAGGCCCGCGAGCGGCGCAGCTCCCTCGACGTTCGGCGCCGGAACGCCGCGCAGGAACACGTCCCTACCCAGCACCGGGTTACCCGACAGCTGCTCAGCGGCGTGCTTGTACTTCTGGTACTCGAGCAGGCGCCGCACCAGCTCCGCGCGGGGATCGAGCTCAATTTCGGCCTCGTCCTCCTGGTCGGTCGGAACGACGGGCAGGAGCATCTTCGACTTGATGTGCGTGAGCGTCGCCGCCATGACGAGGTACTCGCTCGCCACGTCGATGTTCAGCTCCTCCATCAACGTGATGTACTCGACGTACTTCGACGCCACGAAGGCGATGGGGATATCCATCACGTCGAGCTCGTGCTCCTCGATCAAGTGCAGTAGGAGATCGAGCGGGCCCTCGAAGGTCGGTAGCTTGACGCTGTAGGTGTGAGCCGGAGGACGCTCCTCCGCCACAGCCGGCATGGCAGCCGGTTCGGGCGGTGTCTCGCGAGACGAGTCGTCGCTCATGGCGGGCGGAGCCTAGTCTCGAGTCGCGCCGTCTTGACCAGAAAAGATCAGGATCGACCGCAGCAGCGCCGTGGTGCCGCAAAAGCCCCCAACCGGCCCGGACGGCGCCGGGCTTTCTGCGGCCATGCGTGCGACGCGCGCCTACATGCTAAGCTGCGAGGTTCATGGGCGAGCCCCAGCGTCGCTGCTCAAGCTGCGGAGAGAGCTACGCCGAGGGCGTGATTTTCTGCCCGCGCGACGGCAGCGCGCTGTCGCTGCGCGGCGCCGACGCAGGCCCCGACCCGTACTTGGGACACACGCTGCTCGGGGCATTTCGGATCGACGCGTTGATCGGCACTGGCGCGGTCGGGCGTGTGTACCGCGCGCATCAGCTGGGCGTCGAGCGCAGCGTGGCGCTGAAGATCATGCACCGGGACTTGGCCGCGAGCGAGGCGCAGCAGAGCCGTTTCCGTCGCGAGGCGCGCTTGGCCGGTTCGCTCAGTCACCCGAACGTGGTGAGCGTCCTATCGCTCGGCGAGCTAGAATCCGCCGGAACGCGCGTTCCTTTCCTGGTGCTGGAGTACCTGGACGGCCTGTCCTTGCGGTCGGCACTGCTGGCACAGGGCGCCCTGCCCCCCCCACGCGCGCTCCATATCCTGCTTCAGATAGCGGACGCCGTCGGTGAGGCGCATCAACGTGGTATCGTGCACCGCGACCTAAAGCCGGAAAATGTGATGCTCGTGCAACGCGGTGACGACGCAGACTTCGTCAAAGTGCTGGACTTCGGCGTGGCACGCGCTGACGTGCCCGATCCATCACTCGCCACCCACGCAGGAGCGATCTTCGGCAGCGCGCGCTACGTCGCGCCGGAGTGCGCCGCGGGCGGGAGCTCGAGCCCGTCGAGCGACGTGTATGCACTCGCCACGCTGGCCTATGAATGCCTAGCGGGAAGGACGCCTTTCGACGGCGAAAACGCGATTCAGATCTTGCTCAAGCAACAGAGCGCGCCAGCACAATCACTGGAAACACTCGGCGTTCAGCCAATCCCGGGCGAGCTGTCGCGTTTCATCGCACAGAATCTAGCCAAAGCGCCGACGGCGCGCGCGGCAGACGCGCGCGTGTTCGCGCGCGAGCTGATGTTCGCTGCGCGCGAGGCCGGCCTCGATCCCGGGTTGTCGTCACGCACGCGGCGCGGCCATGCCGTCTCGCCCGCGCTCCGAGCAGCAACGCCCGCAGCTTCACCGTCGCCAGACAACGCCGCGCCCTTGACCGCGCCTCTCGCGCAGCCCTCGCTCGCGCCGCCCACACCAAGCAGCGCCAGGCGCGCGCTCGTCGTACTCTTGTGCTTTGCGCTCGGCGCGGGAGCAGCCCTGGGAATCGCCGCAAGGCTCGGTGCCTTTGCGGATAAATCCTCGAGTCCTGCCAACGGCGGGGCGCGCTGATGAGCGGCACGGCACAGCGCGTCGCGGCGGTCGGGCTCGCCGCAATGTTGCTCGCCTGCGCACTGCCAAGCCGCGCGCAAGGCCTACCCGAGGCCACGAAAGGCTCGGATGATTACGCAGACCCGCGCTTGGCGCGTGGTTTTCAGGGGCTGACGCGCCCAACCGGCATCGCCGAAGTGGGTGTCGGCTGGCTCACCTTGCCGGGTGCTTCCGTGTGCGCTCAACACAACACCGGCAGCACCTGCAAGAAAGGCGACACCAGCTTCGATCTCGAGGCCTGGGAGGTGTACCGCACCAACAGTCGCTTCGCGTTCGGCGCGGGCTTGCTGCTGGGCTTGATCCCAACCACCGACGCGCCACGCAGTGAGCCGCCAGGCATCACGCGCAACCACAGTCGCAGCTACCTGACCCTCGAAGGCACGATCCGCCACTATCCCTACGTTGGCGAGGGCCTGGAACTGTGGTGGGGCGTCTCCGGTGGCTTGGCTGTCGTGAGTGACCGCTTCGAAAGCGACAAGAATTCCGACCTAGCGCTCGTCGGGCAACGCGGCGTGACCATTCGCAGCGAAGGCGGCAGCATCGGCCTGGTCGGTGGCGCCGTGTTTTGGTTAGCGAACCATTGGTCGCTTGGAACCGTGTTCCGCTACGGCAATTGGTTTTTACCAAAGACGGCCGCAAAAGATCCGCTACTCGACGAAGCCTCGCTGACTGGTCGGAATACTATGTTTTCATTAGGTATTTCCTTGGCGTATCGGATACCGCTGTGAGCGCCCAAGTGGAGAGCTAACCCGGTCGGCGTTGCCCCGGTGTCTCGCATCAATTTCGAGCTGCCAGGCGGCAGGCGCCCGGTTTTGCCGGTTCCGCCCCTGCGGGTGTTCCGCAGCGGCTTCGTTGGGCCTAGCCTCGCTCGCGGATCGTGATCTGACGCGCTTCGTGATCCCCGACGAGGGAGTCTTCCAAGACTTTTCGCGCGTTTTGGTTCCGGGCAGGCGGCTGGACTGTCTGGCGCGCGCTGGGGCGCGAGGCGTGCGGCGCTCCGCGCGCACCGGGGCAAAGAGGAGAGCAAGAGGAGACGGGGCTCAGGGCACTCGCGCCGCTATCTCGGCGAGTAGTGTCGTCATGCGTTCGAAGAGAAGCGCGAACGCGACCAGGATCACGATCGAGCGCAAGGGCGCTAGTAGCGCCGAGA
>DATCFJ010000331.1:0-3668 GCA_036509605.1 Polyangiaceae bacterium
CGCTTCGCTGGTCACGTTGCTTGCCGCGCGGCTTGCCTGGCGGGGTTGGACGCTCGACCTCCGGCGCGCGTTGAGCGGGCAGGCGAGCCGGGAATTTCAGCCCTTGTTGCGTGACGTGCGCGAACTGGCCGGGCAACTAGCGGCGGAACGCGACCAGGAGGTGCGCGCTGGAGCGTGGAGCGCGGCGCGACTACGAGCGACGTTGACCGAGCATCTGCACGGCGAGCGCATCGTCATCCTCGCGAACCGCGAACCCTACGTGCACCAGAAAGTCGACGGTGAGATTCGCGTGCTACACCCCGCGAGCGGCCTGGTCACCGCGTTGGAGCCGGTGTTGCGCGCGTGTTCCGGCGTCTGGGTGGGGCACGGTAGCGGTTCAGCGGACCGCGAAACCGTCGACGCCAAGGATCGCATTCTCGTCCCGCCAGGCGAAGAGTCATACTCGATCCGCCGAGTTTGGCTCTCGGAAGCCGAAGAGAACGGCTACTACTACGGCTTCTCGAACGAGGGACTTTGGCCGCTGTGCCACGTAGCGCACACGCGGCCGGTCTTTCGAGCTGAGGACTGGGAGTACTACGTGCACGTGAACCGAAAGTTCGCTGACGCGGTATGTGACGAGGTCGACACCGACGACCCAATCATTCTCGTGCAAGACTATCACTTTGCCCTCGCGCCGAAGATTATTCGCGAGCGACTGCCGCGAGCAACCATCATCACCTTTTGGCACACGCCTTGGCCGAACGCAGAACGAATCGGGATCTGCCCCTGGCGAGAGGAGCTAATCTCGGGCCTGCTGGGCTCGAGCGTGATCGGCTTTCACACTCAGCAGCACTGCAACAACTTCATCGACTCGGTCGATGCGTTCATGGAAAGTCGCATCGATCGCGAGTCGAATGCCATCGTCCAGGGACCGCGGCGGACTCTGGTTCGACCGTACCCGATCTCGATCGAGTGGCCCGTCCATTGGCTAACTCAAGTCCCGCCCGTCGAAGAGTGTCGAAAGCTGGTTCGGCTGGAGCTCGGACTGGCTCCGGACGCGCTGCTGGGAGTGGGCATCGACCGCCTCGACTACACGAAGGGGATCGAAGAACGGTTTTCGGCTGTGGACGAGCTCCTGACCCGGCACCCGGAGTTCCGTGGGCGGTTCACCTTCGCGCAGCTGGCCGCGCCCAGTCGAACGAAGATCGCTCGCTATCAGGAACTCAATGATCGCGTTGTGGCCCTGAGCACTGAGATCAATGCGAAATGGTCGAAAGGGCGTTATCGCCCAATCGTATTGCTCCGCGAACATCATGAGCCGACCGCGGTATTTCGCTACTACCGGGCGGCGGATCTTTGCTACGTGAGCAGCCTGCACGACGGCATGAATCTAGTAGCGAAAGAATTCGTTGCCGCACGCGACGACGAACGGGGAGTCCTCGTTCTGAGCCAATTCACCGGGGCCGCGCGCGACCTCACTGAAGCGCTGATCGTCAACCCCTATGACCTGCGGCAAGCCAGTGATGCCCTGGCAGCGGCGTTGCGCATGCCCGCGGTGGAGCAAGGGGAACGGATGCGATCCATGCGGCGGCTTGTTTCGGAGTTCAACGTCTATCGTTGGGCGGGCCGGATGCTGGTGGACGCCGCTGAGTTGCGTCGGAAAGAGCGCATGTCAGGGCGCTTTCAGAATACACGAGCGGCACTTCGGGGCGCTCGAGCGTGAAGCGGCTCTTCGCACAGCAGAATTTGGAGCTCCTGGCGCAGTTGGCCTGGTCGAACGTGCTCCTGGCGTTCGACTACGACGGCACGCTGGCGCCAATCGTGGCGGATCGGGAGCTCGCGGGAATGCGGGCCAAGACAGCACAGCTGCTTCGCAGGGTTTGCAAGTTGTACCCGTGCGCCGTGATCTCAGGTCGCAGTAAGGCGGATGTCGGCGAGCGTCTCGGGGCAGCCGACGTCAAATACGTGATCGGAAATCACGGCCTCGAACCTGGGCGGGACTTGGACGAGTTCGCGGTCGAGATGGCGCTGGTGCGTCCTCAGCTCGAGCGCGCGCTCGCGCTCTGTCAAGGGGTCGAGGTCGAAGACAAGACCTACTCTTTGGCTATTCATTACCGCAAATCGCGCCAGAAGCGGCAGGCCCGCATCGCCATTCGCGACGCTGTGCTCGCGCTCGCCTTGCCCATGCGCGTCGTGGCCGGAAAATTGGTGGTCAACGTGGTGCCCGAACGAGCCGCGAACAAGGGAGACGCCCTGCTGGAACTGCGCGCTCGCGAATCGGCGAATACCGCACTGTACGTGGGCGACGACGTGACTGACGAAGATGTGTTTGCGCTCGACCAGCCCGGCCGCCTGTTTACTGTGCGCGTCGGGCGCTCCAAGAGCTCGGCAGCCAAGTACTTCCTTCGTGATCAGCGTGAAGTGGACACGCTCTTGCAAAAGCTCGTTGAACTGAGAACAAAGACGCGACAGACATGACTCACTCGCCCAGCGCCAACGAATTTCCCCTCGGCTCGGCCCTCGACTTCCTGCAGCGCTTGTGGCGCTTGAACCACGCCCTCGAGCAACTCTCCGGCCGTATGGAGAGGCGGTTCGGGGTCACGGCCCAGCAGCGTTTGATCATTCGCTGTGTCGGAGCCTATCCAGGAATGACCGCCGGGCAGCTCGCCGGGGTGCTCAATGTGGATCCCGGAACGGTGTCCGCGGCGTTCCGTCGTTTGGAAGAAAAGAAACTACTCGAACGACGACGCGATCCAGGTGACAGCCGCCGAGTGGCGCTGGGGCTCACCCCGCAAGGCCGTGCCATCGATGCGCCGGCAGTCGGCACTGTCGAAGCCGCCGTCGACGAGCTGCTAGCGTCAACGCCCTCGGGTGACATCCTGGTACTAACCGCGGTGCTCGAGCGCTTGACCGGCCTGGTGGACGGAAAGCTCAAACCATAGCTGCTAGGGATGCCGCGTCGTGGCTCGGGCGGTTGGCACAAGCCGCGACCGGTGGTGACGAAGACGCGCTCCTGAACCGCTTCCTGTCATTTCTGTCATGTTCGTGAAAGGTCAGCGCAAGCGCCAGATCGCACTGTTGCTCCAGGCTCGAAGGTCGAGCCCGAAAGACTGGAGCAAAAAGCCATGGCGATGTCGCAGACGATCGAACCTTCACGAAACGGTGGGCTAGCCCGTACCATCAGCCCCATCATCGCACCCGAGATTCGAGCCCTCGAGGGCCGGGTCAACGATGCCTCGCAGTGGGTCCTACCGCTCAAACGTCAGATGGCGACGGTCATCGTCGGGCAACGAGTACTGGTCGACCGCCTGATTATCGGCTTGCTCACCAATGGGCACATCCTATTGGAGGGCGTGCCAGGTTTGGCCAAGACATTGGCGCTCAAGACGCTTGCCGGTTGCGTCGACGGCGGCCGTTTCGGTCGCGTCCAGTTCACGCCCGACATGTTGCCCTCCGACATCGTGGGCACGACGATTTATCGCGCGCAGACAGGAACCTTCGAAGCCAAGCGCGGTCCGATCTTTGCGAATTTCGTGCTGGCGGACGAGATCAACCGCGCGCCCGCGAAGGTTCAAAGCGCCCTGCTCGAAGCGATGCAGGAGCACCAAGTGACCCTCGGTGACGAGACCTTTGCACTGCCCGATCCGTTTCTCGTGCTGGCCACGCAAAATCCGCTCGAACAAGAGGGG
>DATCFJ010000332.1:0-2403 GCA_036509605.1 Polyangiaceae bacterium
CTTACTTTCGTTGGTCAGCGCTTCGACGACTCCGCAGCGCGAATTATCGACGGGTTCGTCGAGGAGTTCGAAGCAGTGCTCAATGTTCGCGGCGTGCTGGAGCGTCTCTTCGCGGTGCACGGCCAGGGGGTGTCTGATCTCCTCGCGTAGCGTGCACTTCTCGAGCGCCTCGAGCAGGTCGACGAGCTGTCGTTCCATCGACAGCGCCGATCCGAGCTTATAGGTGAAGATCTCCTCCGGAGTATTAAACCGTTCAAACATGTGGATGCTCCTTTGCGTGCGTCGTAGTTGGCGAAACAGAAGGTGGCGTTGGGATTCAGCGGCTGCCGCCGTCACGAACTGACTCCGGCTCGGCGTGCACTCGCGACAGACGCGGCGAGTCGACGGGGGAGCCCCGCCTTTGTGGGGGTGGCGGGGCAGCCGGCAGATCACGCCGGGCGGCCCCGGAGTGAGTGATCTTGCGTTGGGCGAATTAGTTTGAATTAGCGATGGCTGCGGCGGTAACCGAATCCGCCGCCGGTCAGCAATAGGATTACGATGATGATGAGGAGGATCGTGAGCATCATCACCTCCCAGGGCTCGGCTGAGTTGGCTCGTGCATAGCTAGTGCTGCCTAGTGTTTGCGGCCCGTGAGCGTGTCGGCGACCTTGTCGACTGCGTTTTTCGCGGAGCCTTTGGCCTGGTCGGCGCGTCCTTCGTTCTTCAGGCGCTTGTTTCCGCTTACTGCGCCGGCAGCTTCCTTCGCGCGACCTTTTGCCTTGTCGATGTTCTTGTTGGCCATGAGTCCTCCTGATTTGCGGATGGGCGAGCGCCCGAGCGGGCGCTCGCGGTGGCTGCTGCCGGTTGGGCCGGCGTTCTCACCGCGGCAAGCTTGGCTTCTTCACCTGAGCATGCGCACGATCAAGACAATCAGCACAACGATTACGAGAAACCCGATCAGCCCGTACCCGAACACGGCAAAAGCGAGCGGCATAGCGAGTGGCATCTCTGTTTCCTTTCATGCGCCTGAGCGCGTGCGGCTCATGGCTTGTCGCTGCGCTCTTCTTCGACATATCCGCCTGTGTCGTCGCGGGTGACGCTGCGCTGGCGCCGATAGCCGCCGCCGTGGCCGAATCCGCCCCACGTGCTCCAGAACACGATCGACAGCAGAAGACCGAGGGCGCCAACGATCATCAGGATCAGTCCGATTGTGTGGAGGTTGAACCCGGTTGCCGTCACCGATACGGCGAAGCGCAGGATCGCTCCAACCGCGATCACCAAGATGCTCGTTGCGGAACCCATACGCCCTCCTCGCCTGCGATTGAAGTAGTACATTGACGAACTGAACGGCGCGCGCTAATTGCTCGCTGTGTCGGCAGGCTAGCTCCGCGATGGTCTGCGGCACATCGGGGTCATCTCCCGCTCGCGCGCGGAAAACTACGGGAACCCTTGCGAGCCCCCAGGGGCGTTGGCGAGCGCCGACCGACCACCTGCCACGGTGGGGGTTTGCCCGCAATCTGCAGCGGTGCTTGAACGGATGCGCCGGACGCAGCGAGGACATTCCTCTCGACGACTGCGTTGCGCCTCGCGGTTGGCGTTCGTCGCTGCCGGTATCGCATCGTCATGATACGAAACCATCGAGTGTCGATCCGGAGGGGAGGGCGATTGCATTGAACCCGGAGGAGCAAAGCGCCGGTCCGAAGGGCGATGTCGGGGAGCTGTTTGAGCGGGCCAGAGGTGAGGTGGCGGATCTCCTTGAACGAGCGAGCCGCGAGCTGTCGGCCGCCGCGGGACGCATCGGGTCCGAGCTCGAGGAGCTCGTGGAGCGTGCAGCCAGCGAGGTATCCACCGCCGCCGGTCGCGTCGGCTCCGACGTTGAGGGGCTCGCGGACCGGGCGCACGACGAGGTGGCCGGAGCCGCTGGGCGAGTTGGTTCGGGGCTGGGCGAAGCCTCGAAGAAGACGCGCAGGACTACGCGACGAACGAGCCGCCGGCTGCGCCGCAAGGCGAAGCGGACGGCTACGACGACGCGCGAACAGTTTGAGGATGGGCTCGAGATCGCACGCCAAGAGGGCGTTGACGCACTCCGCGCAAACCAGCGAGTGCTCGCGGTGGTTGCGGCGGTGGCCTCTGCCGCGATCGTGGCGCTGGTCGCGAAGAGCAAGAAGTCGACCGGTAACGGTCGTGACGACGTGTCGTCTTTGTAAGCGCTAGGTCACAGGCGTTCGAGTCCCCTCTCCGGCTTCGAAAGACCTGAAAATCAGTATTTTCGACGGCTCCTTGCTCGCCGCTCTCCCGTTTGAAGCGACGAAGGCCGGGGTGTTCAGAACCAGACGCGCGCAATTGGCATCTTTGCTCCGCCGCGCGGCCGTCCAGTCGCGCGCGTACTGAGACCACGCGCATAGTCCGCGCAGGTTGCCGCCC
>DATCFJ010000333.1:0-2184 GCA_036509605.1 Polyangiaceae bacterium
TTTCGGCGTGCTCGTGCTTTCGGTGTTGCCGCTCGCGTTGACGGTGCGCAGCGCGCGCCACGGGCTCGATCAGCGCAGCGTGGCGCTCAGCATCGAGCGTGAAGCGCCGCTCGGCAAGATTGCGCTGGCCGCGTTGCGCAAGCGGAGCGACCATGACCACGATGGCTACGCACGGAGCTTCGCGGGGGGCGATTGCGACGACCGCGATCCGCGCCGCAACCCCGGCGCAGTCGACGTGCCAGGTAATGGGATCGACGAGGATTGCTCGGGCAGCGACGAGCCGCTGTCCGTCGTAGCCTCCAATTCGGTTCCTGTTGAAGCCCCAGGCAATTCGCGTAAGGCGCTCCCGGAACACCTGAATGTGGTGCTGATCAGCATCGACACACTGCGGCACGGTGAGAGCTCTTCCGGCGCGCGCGCGGTGACGCCCAATCTGGATCGCTTGGCCCAGGACAGCGTGGTCTTCGATCAAGCCTACTCGCTCGCTTCGTACACGGCGAAGAGCGTCGGGCCGTTCCTGCTCGGCAAATACAGCAGCGAGACGCATCGCGACTGGAGCCACTTCAACCGTTTCACCACCAAAGACGTGTTCGTCGCCCAGCGCCTGCAGCAGGGCGGCGTGCACACTGTCAGCGTGCAGGGGTATTGGTACTTCTTTCTGAACACGGGGTTGGAGCGCGGCTTCGACGTGCTCAACAAGAGCGCGGCGCCCGCGCTCGTGACGGTCGACGGCGACAGCAACACCAATGGCGACAAAGTGAGCGACGCCGTGCTCGTCGAGCTCGCCAAGCCGGAGCTGTTGCAACAGCCCTTTTTTATGTGGATTCACTACGTCGATCCACACGCCGAGTACGTGGCACACGAGGGCTTCGACTTCGGTTCGAGTAGTCGTCAGCGCTACGACGGCGAGGTCGCGTTCGTCGACCATCACGTGGGTCGCGTCCTCGATGCGCTCGAGAAATCACTGGTGTATGATCACACCGTTGTCATCATCACCAGTGATCACGGTGAGGCGTTTGCCGAGCACGGCATGATCCGCCATGGCTTTGAGCTGTGGGAGGAGCTGGTGCGCGTGCCGCTGATCGTGCGCGTGCCGGGCGTACCGGCGCGCCACATCCAGACTCGGCGCAGCGCGATCGATCTCGCGCCCACGATTCTCGACCTGTGCGGCGTGCCTGCGCCGAGCGCGAGCGACAGCGATTTCCTGTCGGGCACGTCGCTCGTGCCCGACTTGTTCACGCCTGCCGGCGCAGAGCCTCGGGCCCGTCCGGTGTTCATCGACATGGCGGCCGGGCCCAACAACGCCGATCGTCAGGCGCTGATCGAGGACGACAAGAAGCTCGTGGCTAGCGGTGGCAGGCCGCTCAGCTTGTACGATCTTGCGGCCGATCCGGGTGAGACCAAGGATCTGCTCGACGACACCGCCCAAGCCGAGCCGATGATCGCAAAATTCAAAGCCTTCCGCCGCGGTCTGCGGGAAGTGTACGTGAGACCGGAGTGAGCACCGCTCACTCGAGCTCGAGCAGCAGCGCGCCCCGCTCGACCGTCTGACCGGCAGTCACGTGAACGAAGCGTACGACGGCTTCGGCCTTCGCGCATACCTCGTTTTGCATCTTCATCGCTTCGATCACGATCAACGGCGCGCCCTGTTGTACGACGCTGCCCGGGTTGCACAGCACGCGCACGATGCGTCCCGGCATCGACGCAAAAATATTTCGCGATTGCGCGGCTTCTGCGGGCGCTGCAAGCGTCGAGTTGCGGTCGGGCAAACTCTCGGCGCGCACCGCGAAGCGATCTTGCCGAAAACGGACCTCGGCGTCCGACAGCTGAACCTCGACCGTTTGTCCGTCGACCAGGAGGCTGACCAGCCCTGGCTGCTGAACGCCGGAAAGGGCTCGCACTACGAGCAGCCGGGCCTCGCCGTCGTGCACCGCATAGCTTCCGTCGGATTGCCGCTGGACCTCGAGCTCCAGCGTTTCTGCGCCGACGGTCACGAAGTATTTCATGGCTCCTGCCCGGTCCCGGGCGCTACAGGCATGCTGGGCGCGTTCGGCGGGTAGCCTGCTACCGGTGGCAGCCGCGGACCACCGGGCACGGCGCACACGATGGTGACTCGGGCCGGCGAATAGATGAACAGAGTGAGCACGCCAGCGAGCAGCGTAAACGGGTCTCGCGCAAGGGTCA
>DATCFJ010000334.1:0-6206 GCA_036509605.1 Polyangiaceae bacterium
GATGTTCGAACAGGTGCGCGAAGCCGGTCTTGCCAACGACCTCGCTGCTCGAGCCGACGCCGTAGGTCACCGAAACCGCGACGGTGGGCGCCGCATGGTCCGGGTTCATCACCACTTTGAGGCCGTTGTCGAGCGTCGCGCGTTGAATCGACAGACCGAAGCGCTCGAGCGACACCACTGCCGGATCCGGACCTGCGGGCTCGGCCGGCTTCGCCGCTGGTAGAGCCTTGGCTGCCGGCGCGGACGCTGCGACGGCGCTGCCTTTGAGCTTGCCGCCCTTGCTCTTGGTTTTGCTTTTTGCCGCCGTCAGTACGGCCTTCGGTTTGACCTTGGCCTTCAGCTTCTTCTTGGTCGTGTGAAGCTTCGCCGAGTCCGCGTTGGCGGCGGCGACGCATGGTGCGGAGAGCCCGACGGCACCCGCCAGCGCTAGGCAAAACAGAGGAACAAACGTGCGCATCGCCCGGACACTTACCACGCTCGCGCCGCATGCCAAGCGCGGCTTTGCGTTCAGCTGTCCACGCCGTGGCACTTCTTGTACTTCTTGCCACTACCGCAGGGACACGGGTCGTTCCGGCCCACCTTTGCGGTGCTCCGCGCGACCAGCGCGGGCGTGCTTGCGTCTATGCGACTCTGCTCTTGCTGCAAGACCACCGAGGCGTCTCGTTCGCGGCCAACCTCGCACAGCAGACCGACCAAGCGCACGAGGGCTTCCGAACGTTCGAGTGACGTCTGCGACTCTGCGAGCGAGCGCCGGTAATAGACTTCGGCTGAGTCTGCTTCACCGAGCGCGCGATACACGTCACCCGCTTTGGCTTCCGCGCTCGGAACGTCTTTGGCTTGCTCGAGGTTCGATGCCACGAGAAGGAGCGCTTCCTCGCGTCTGCCGGCCAAGGCTAGGATCAGCGCTTCGTCGCCGCGTAGCGTGTCCGGCGCGATGAACGCGAACGAGCGCGCGAGTGCGAGCGCGGCATCCAGCTCGCCGGCTTCCGCGAACAGCAGCGGCAGATCGAGCAAGCGCTCGGCGAAGCTTGCGGCATGCAGCTCGCCGTCGAGTGTGGCGAAGCGCTGCATGTCCTCGTTCAACGCCGCTGCAAGCTCACGCGCCAAGTGCGCGAGCCGTTCGAGCTTGGCGGGCTCCGGCGGAACACGCTGATCCGGAGTCGATCCAAATACCTCGCCAGCGAGCTCGAGCAGCGCGTTGGCGATGGGCAGCGGATCAGCGAGCTCGGGGCCCGGTGCAGAAAATTGTCGGCTCACGGAATTTTTATAGCGCACTTCGCGCAGCCTCTTGGTGTTCGCGCTGAGCCTCGGGCTTGCGGGTCGCCGCGCTTTCGAGCTCGCGTCATAAACTACGAAATAGCGGCAACTGTACGGCTTCGCTTGCCGAACTGCTTATCGAAGCGCCTTCTTTCTTGGCAGTGACCGGCAAAAGTCGTCATTTTTAGTGAGTCAAATGCTCGTGATGTTGGCACCAAGCTTCGATGGCTCGAGCGACGCCTACCTGCGGCTCGCCAAAGCCACGGGCCTCGTCGCGTACGACCTGAAGTCGCGCGTGAAGCCCGGCGTGTGGGGCGTGGTTCGCTCGCTCGCTGACGAAGTCCAGGCCAACGAGCTGGCCGCGCGGCTGCATGCGGAGGGCTTCCCCGTGTTCGTGGTCCCGCGCGAGGTCGCGCACGACCCCAACCGGCGCATCGTGACCATCCGCTCGCTGGAGGTGCGTTCTGACCAAGTGGTGTTGCACCTGCGCGAGCGCGAGATGCCGATCCCGTTCGGCGCGTTGAGCTGCATCGTCCGCGGTGAGGTACATCTCGGCCAGGTGCCGGGGCGTTCCGTCACACCGAGCAGCTCCACGTTTCGTGCGGTCGTCCCCAGCACGAACGACATGCAGGTGTTTCGCGAGTCGCTCTCGTCCAGTAACTTTGAAGCCTTCGCCGCGGCCGACCTGCATTTTGCGACCGTGCTGTGGGTGGCGCGCATCGACGCGCGCAGTTTCGACTTCTCGGCCCTGGGCGCTACGAGTGAAAGCCCCGCGTCGGACTTGGACGCGCTGGTCAATGAGCTGTCCGCGCGCTCGGGAGTGCGTGTCGATCGCGGCGTGCGCTCGTCGAGCGTGGTTTCGGTGTTGATGCAAAGCCCGGGCGGGCGCGCGGCGCCGGTCTCGCAAGCGCCGCGCTCCACCCGCGAGGGCCCGAGCGACGAGCGCTTCGACCCATATTCTCGCCTAATCGCCGAAGCCGAGCGCAAGTTCGCCGCGTCGCGCAAAGCGCCCTAGTCGGCTAGCGTTCGGCGCACCATGAGCTCTTCAAAGTTGCGCTGGGGGATCGTGAGCACGGGCGTCATCGCCGGCACGCTCGCGCGCGCGCTCGCCAACTCAGCTAGCTCGGAGCTGGTCGCCGTTGCCAGTCGCGCGAGCGAGTCGGCCGCGCGCTTTGCCCGTGAATTCGCCGTGCCTCGCGCATACCACAGCTACGAAGCGCTGCTCGACGATCCAGAGGTGGACGTAGTGTACATCGCGACGCCGCACCCGTCCCACGCACAGTGGGCGATCGCCGCCGCGCGCGCCAAGAAGCATATCCTGTGTGAGAAGCCCTTGGCGATGAACCACGCGGAAGTCAGCGCGGTGGTCGAAGCTGCACGCCAGCATGACGTGTTCTTGATGGAGGCGTTCATGTATCGCTGCCATCCTCAGACGCGTGAGCTGGTTCGTCTGCTGCGCGCAGGCGCGCTCGGGCAGGTCAGAGCCATCCAAGCGTCGTTCGGGTTCAACGGTGTTTACCCACCGTCCAGTCGCCTCATCAATAACGAGCTCGGTGGTGGTGGGATCCTGGACGTGGGCTGCTACCCGGTGTCCATGGCTCGCCTCGTCGCGGGAGTCGCGCAGGGTGAGCCGTTCAGCGAGCCGCTCGAGGTGCACGCCGTGGGGCACGTCGGGCAAAGCTCGCGCGTCGACGAATACACCATGGCAATTTGCAAATTCCACGGGGAAATCCTGGCAACCCTGGCCAGCGCGGTGCACCTCTGGCAGGACAACGTGGTGCGCATCTTCGGCACTGAAGGGCAGTTGTTGCTGCGCGAGCCGTGGCTGCCGGCACGCGGTCGCGATCACAGCGAGATCGTCATCGAGCGCCCCGGGCGCGATCCGGAAGTGATTCGCGTCGAGGCGCCACAAGGTCCTTACGAGTACGAGGTCGACGCCCTAGCGGCACAGCTGGCGGCGCGCCAAGCCAGCGAGATGACGTTGGCGGATTCGCTGGGCAACGCGCAAACACTGGATCGCTGGCGTCGTGCAATTGGCGTCACATACGCGGCCGACCAAGTCGGAGCTTGAGCTCGTGCGGCCTCGGACTCACAACGTACCTACCCAGTGAAACGTCGCGCGCTGATCCCGTTTCTGTTTTAGGGAGTTACGGGGGGCTCGTGGCACACCGGTACGTCGGTATACCGACATAGGTCGCGCGCCCGCGCGACTAGCGCGTCCGCATTGCGATCGCTCTCGGGCACGCCTTCGCCGACGCGATACATCTTAGAGAGCGTCACGCACGCGGCGGCTGAGTTGCGGTCGCAGTGGCTGATCCACATCGTCAGCGCGATTCGCCGATATTTCTCGGCCTTTTCTCGGTCTTTCGGCCCGGCACTGCCGGATTCGTAGCTGCGCGCGGCGATGATGCAGGATTCGGATTTGCCTTGGTCGCAGCGCATCTCGGCGTGCAGGAGCGACTCAGGCGTCGATGGAAGATCTGCGGTGTCGGCACTCGTCGCAGGAGCGGCGGTGGCGGCGCTGGGCGGCGGGCTCGTTGACGGCGCGGCGCTGTCGGCGCTCGCTACGCCTTCAACAGCTGCGGCACTGAGCGCTGGTGCCGCACTCAGCGCTGGCGCGGCCGCCTGCACCTCCGCCGCGATCTGATTGAGCGGGCGCAACGGCATATTGGGCCCAGTCACGGGCGGGGGCGTGCTTGCGGACCCCATCAGGGCCGCGAGCGTTCCGCCGGTTCCGCCAACCGCGATCGCGATCCAATTGGCGACGCGCTCGGCCATCAGCTCAAGCCCTGGCGCTCGAGCAGCGCGTCCACGCTCGGTTTGCGCCCCCGGAACGCCACGAACAAATCCATCGGGTCTTGGCTGTCACCTTTGGAGAGCAGCCGCTCGCGGAACTCTTGACCGACTTTGCGACTCAGCACACCTTCGGCTTTGAAACGGCCGAAAGCGTCTGCGTCCAGCACTTCCGCCCACTTGTACGAGTAGTAGCCGGCCGCGTAACCCACTGGGTGCCCGAACAGATGCGAGAAGCCAGCCAGCATCGCGTAGTCGTCGGGGAAGGGCGCTACTGCGTGCTTGGCCAAGATACGCTTGGCGTATTGCATCAAGTCGCCGTCCTTCTCGGGGCTGTAGTCGATGTGCAACGCTAGATCGACGCTCGCAAAACCTAACTGACGCATTTGCATGTTTGCGGCGCGGAAGGTGCGTGCAGCATTCATGCGATCGAGCAGCACGCTTGGTAGCGGTGCATTGCTCTCGTAGTGACGCGCGAATAGATCCAACGCTTCGCGCTCGGAGCACCAGTTCTCCATGATCTGCGAAGGTAGCTCGACGAAATCTTGCGCGACGCGCGTGCCGGCAAGGCTACGCACGCTGACCTTGCTCAGGCAATGGTGCAGCAGATGACCAAATTCGTGGAACAGCGTCTCGACGTCGCGGTGCAGCAGCAGCGAAGGCTTACCGCCTGCGGGCGGGCTGGCGTTGAGGCAAAATACAGCCAAATTCGGCTGCGGCGGCACGGTCGCGATCAGGCCGTGCATCCACGCTCCGCCACGCTTGTTCTCGCGGGGGTACAGGTCCACGTAGAACGTTCCGAGCGGGGTGTTCGTCTCGTCGATGATGCGGTAGGCGCGAACCTCGGGGTCCCAGACGGGCACGCCAAGGACGGGTTCGATGCGAACACCGTACAGCCGCTCGGCCAAGGTGAACGCGCCCTTCACGGCAAGCTCCGCCGGGAAGTAGGCGCGCAGCTCTTCTTCGTCGAGCGAAAAGCGCGCTTTGCGCAGCTTCTCCGCGTAGTACGTCACATCCCAAGGCTCGAGCGCGGGAGCGTCTTTGCCCTCGAGCTCTTGGCGGAAAGCGTACAGCTCGCCGTTCTCACGCTCGAACGCGGCTTGTGTCCGCTCGCGCAGCTCGTCGATGAACTTCTGTGCGTCCGCGCCCTTCTTTGCCATGCGGTCGTCGAGCTGAAAGTCAGCGAAGTCCTTGAAGCCGAGCAGGTTCGCCTTCTCTTTGCGCAACTCTAGGATTTTGGCGATGATCGGGCGGTTATCGTGCTCGCCCTCGGTGGCGCGCGTGTTTTGTGCGCGCCACATCTTCTCGCGCAGGCCGGCGTCCGCGGCATACGTAATGACGGCGATCAAGCTGGGCGCCTGCAGGCTGAAGCGATACCCCAGCTTGCCCTTTTGCTTGGCGCTGTCTCGCGCTGCTGCCCGTGCTGAGTCCGGCAAACCGGCAAGCTTTGTTTCGTCTTCGATCAGGATCTCGAAGTCGTTGGTCGAGTCGAGCACGTTCTGCGAAAAGCGCGTGGTGATCAGGCTCAGCTCGCGGTCGATGGCCTTGAGCCGCTCTTTCTTGTCCTGATCGAGCTGTGCACCGCTGCGCCGGAAATCCGCTAGGCTTTTAGTTAGGAAACGCCGGCGGGTGGGCTCGAGCTCCGCCGCCTCTTTCGTCTTCGAAAACTCATTCAGTGCCCGCCACAGGCCGGGGTTGAGCGGAATGCTCGACCACAGCGCGCTCACGTCCGGCAGCACGGCGTTATACGCCTCACGCAGCGCTGGCGTCGTCGCCACGCTCTCCAAATGCTCGATCAAGGACATCGCCAGCTCGAGCTTCTCGGAGGCACGCTCGAGCGCGCCTAGCGTTGACTCGTACGTGTAGGGGCCGGGGTTCGTGGCAACGGCGTCGACGGCGGCGTTGGCCTCGGCGAGCAAGGCGCGCACCGCGGGCTCCATGTGCTGCTCGCGGATCGCATCGAAGGGAATGGGGAACGTCGGTTGTAGCAGCGGGTTTTCCATCGGCGTCGGGTAATTTAGCCTGTTTGCGGGAGGCCCGTGCGGCTTTTTGCGTTTGGCGTCACGAGCGTCAACCAGGCGGGCGATGCGCTATGCTTCGAGCATGCCCGAGGTGCGGGAACAAGAAGGGCAAGTGCTCTGGCAGCCGACGGAGCT
>DATCFJ010000335.1:0-5610 GCA_036509605.1 Polyangiaceae bacterium
TCACGCCCACTGTTGCCGCGGTCGGCAAAGCCTTCGGGCTAGTCGTCGCGACAGCCACCAGCTTCGGCAAAGATCTGCTGCCGCGCGTGGCGGCTCGGCTCGACGCCGCGTACGCCGGTGATTGCTCGGGCGTCGCCGCCGAGGGCGGCAAGCTCGTTTACAAGCGCCCAATGTTCGCCGGCAACGCGTTCGGCTACTGCACACTGTCGACACCGATTCAGGTAGCGACCGCGCGTCAAAGCGAGTTCACGGCCGCGGCGGAAAGCGGCGGCTCTTCGCCGATCGAGAGCGTGGCCAAGACGGCGCCCTCTGCAGCCGCCGGGCGCGTCGAGTTCGTGTCGCTCGAGGCCGTAAAGAGCGCGCGCCCCGAGCTTACCGAAGCGAGCGTCGTCGTCAGCGGTGGTCGCGCCCTGAAAGACAAGTTCATGGAGGTGCTCGAGCCGCTCGCAGACGCGCTCGGCGCCGCGCTCGGCGCCAGCCGCGCCGCGGTCGACGCGGGCTACGCCCCCGGCGACTTTCAGGTCGGCCAAACCGGTAAGATCGTCGCACCGAAGCTGTACGTCGCGGTCGGCATCTCCGGCGCGATCCAACACATCGCGGGGATGAAGGGCTCCAAGGTGATCGTGGCCATCAACAAGGACCCCGAAGCGCCGATCTTCCAGCTCGCCGACTACGGCCTCGTGGCCGATCTATTCACCGCAGTGCCCGCATTGGTGACCGAGCTAAAGAAGCGCGCGTAACGGCGCGGCCTCGCGCCGGCGGCTCAGCTCGGGGCCTGAAATCGCGGTACTAGCCGCGTGACGCGGGCCCCGATTTGTCGAACGAAAATCGCATCGAGCGGCCTTCTCAGCCTTGACAGATCGCGTCCCTCGGACCATTGTCCGCCGCCTCCGTTTCGGGGCGTAGCGCAGTTTGGTAGCGCGCTCGGTTCGGGTCCGAGAGGTCGGCAGTTCAAATCTGCCCGCCCCGACTGAAACAGAGACTGCAGAAAAAATAAGAGTCCCCGGTAACCCGAATGCCGGGGACTTTTTCGGTTTTGTGGGTTGGTGACTAGTTACCCGGACGCGAGTCGTTACCCAATGGCTTCGCGTCACCCTGAGAGATGGCCAACACAGCCAGTTCTCGCCGATAGCGTTGGGGACACCGGTGCCAAGCGTCACCGCGAGCGCGTGCCACGCGAGCGTGTGCGACGGTCAAGGCCCGCGCTGGCCAGCCCTGCAACCTCAACGCAGATTGCTATGCGGGATTGCCCTGCAGCGCTGGTGTCTGTGCGAAGCCTTGAGCGCCGACGTAAGACTACGGTTGATTGCACACATATAGGTACCCGGGGCGTATGCCGCCGGTACACGTGGCCTCGCTGATGGTCTTGTACGTACAGCCCGGTTGGGAGCCGGGGATCAAGGTGTTCGTGTACGTTGTTTGATCCCAACACACCGCAGCGAGGCCGTTTTGCGCTGGCGTGCAATCGCCAGCGACTGGAATATCAGTTCCAGTGCTGTAGCCGATCGCGCTATCGGTACCGGGGCAATCACCAATCCTGACGTAGACCCAGCCTGTTGGCGCACCGGCGTTGCCTCCGCTTCCCGAGTTGCCGGCAGTTCCCGCGCTACCGCCACCCCCGCCGTTTCCTGCTGTGCCACCGGAGCCGGCGTTGCCCGCGCCTCCTTCTCCGCTACCCGCGGCTGCTGCGGTCCCTCCGGTGCTCACATTGCCGGCATCGGCGCCAGCGCCACCGTTATCTGAGTCTCCGCCAGCGCCAGCATTCACACTCCCAGCGTCGCCCGCCACGGCGCTGCCTGCAACGCCAGTGGCGCCACCGGTGCTCGCCCTACCCGCAACTCCGGCCACGCCGCTCGCGTCGCCAGTCGTGGTCCCAGCCGCGCCCGCGTCGCCGCTCGGGGCCATGACTTTCTTACCGCTGGTGTCACTCGAGCAACCCTGAGTGACCGTCAACCCAGCAGCGAACGCGAACCCACCGATAGCAAAGAGGCGACTACCCGTTAGAGCTCTCGTAAATCCTCCAATATACCGCAGGTAACATGAAGCTCAGGCGCATCCAAGGGTACTAGTCGGGCGCCAATAAATTTCGCCCAGCACACCCGCGGGTGTGCTCACCTACTCGCAACTCAAATGGCAAGCACACTCACTCGCTGGAAGAAGACGACGCCTACCAAAAAAGTGACGGTGATCTGCCCGGGATTTTTGGACAACTCAGGTCGGTTCGTGTTTTTAGAGTGTTTGCCCACGACGTAACGAGGCACACACGACGTGCACCGACGTGAAGCTCGGTCTCCAGAGGTGCACGACGCGCGCGACAAATTGCTCGTGCCCCTGCTCGCGGACCCAGAGCGTGATGTACTCGGCGTCGATGCGACCCTGATAGCCGCGCGTTACGCCGTTGGGTGTCTCGACCCGCGGATTCACGTGCAGTGTGCGCGGCTGGTAGTCACGCCGAAAGGCGGGCTCGGCCACGCTTGACGGACCGTCGTTCTGGCCGGCAATTGCGTAGATCTCCGGAGCCTCCATGCACCCGCTGACCGTCACACGGTACGCGTGCCAATGCACCGGATTGGGATTGACGGGCTCCCCTGAGCAGGCGCCCGGCTCGATGCCGCTCGTGAGGAGCCTGCAGCAACCGCTCGCGAGCCACGCCGACACGAGCAGCGCCACACCTTGCCAACCATTCAGCATCAAGCCACGCATCGCGCCGGAATTGCTCTCCATCACCGAAAAACCGGCACTCCGCGCGAAGGCCTTCTCCACGGGAACGAGGCGCGGATCGGCGTCTTCCCGCGCGACAGGCGTTCCTTTTGCGGGCGTTTTTTCAGCAGGCGCTCTCTCGGACTTGGCAGGCGCTTTCTTGGGCACTCGCGTAGACTACACCGTGGCCGCGACTCGTGAATGCGCGCCGTAGAGCATGCCCTGCTCCGAGCGACTCCAAGCCGCAGCGGCGGCAGGCTATGCTGGCAAGTGGGCAGGCAGATCGTCTCCTCTTGGCGTGCCGGGGACTCTTATTTTTTCTGCAGTCTCTGTTTCAAACCCGAATGCCGGGGACTTTTTCGGTTTTGTGGGTTGGTACGCTACTCGCGGGCTAGAGCGAGCATCACGGTCCGCGACCGAGGTCCATGCACTTCTGTAGGCACCCGATGAACACTCCGGCGTCTTTCGGTACCGCCGGCGCGTTGGGGTCGGCCATGTTTTCGAACTCGACCCAGGTGATCGTGGCGCAGCTCGTGTCGTTGACGCACGACGCGACGCAGGCGTTCACGCCCGAGCATTCGCCGGTGACCTGCAGTGGAAGTCGTCGGAAACTGAGCGAATCAGTCACCGCAGCGTTCTCGGCGTCACACTGGTCGAGCGTTTTCTGGGCGATCTCGCAGTCCGTGCGGTCGGTGCACGCGCCGGCCATGGCGAACAAGAGGAAAACTGGCAGGGCGGCGAATCGCGTCATTGACGCGCTTTGCACTAACATAGATCAGGATCGGCCCGAACTGCCGGTTCCAACCGAGACAGATTGAGAAAGAGAGTCCCCGACGACTCGAACGCAGGGGATTTTTCGCTTTGCGCCCTCGCTGTCACTGCTCGAGCGCGGCGCATAGATCACACGGCGCTACGGGCGATAGCGAGATGCTCGGGTCTGTCGGTAGTGCTTGCGCCTCGCGAGCTCCACGGCGACTGGGCTCAGCCGCGAGGCGGGACAACGAGCTTGCTCTCATGAGCAACACGAGAGACCAGCGACGAGGGACCGAGGTAACGTGTCGTCACCTCGCCAAGAACAGATTTGTATGCGTACTCGTATGGACCGTGCAGGTGACCCCTTGCGCATCGGCAGTTGCTCTTTCCGCACTTAATCATCCTCGTGCGGATGATTTCCTTGCTCGCAGTCTTCCGTCGTCGTGAAGTGCGCGGGCGCTGTCTGCGTTTGAGCAAAGCGCGCAGCTGTGCCGCCGTGAGCGCTTTCGCCTCTTGAAGGACGCGCACGAGCGGGCCGAAGGCCTCAAACAGAACCATCTGGCCGATCGCCCACTGCCGAAACCGGCGCAAGTCCTCCTTCGATAGGCGATTGAGGGCTTCTGCTAGCGCCGGGCTTGACATGGATTGGAGGGCATCGATCTTACCGCAGAAGTGCACCGCGATGTAGCGGTAAGATTCTTCTGAATCATCAGTTGTTTCCTGCGTTTAGGTGCGGGATTTTGACGGATTTCGGCTGTGTTTGTAGGTTTGGTCTTGATGACAACCTGTAAAGACTGCCGACGAGCTGAGCTCCCACAGCCGGTCCGTGTGCTTGTTCTCCATGGGCGAGATAATCGGTTCAGGGACGGGCTGCTTGCCTGGTTGCTGCGCGCTGAGCACGGCATTGATGCGCGGACCGTCGGGGACATGCGTGCCCACTCCGATGGTTCAATCGATGAACGCGTTTCTGAGTCCCTTGCTTGGGGCGACCGCGCTGTCGCGATAGTTCATCGTGATCGGCGCTCCGCATCAGGCGCGCCGAACGTAATCGAGGAAATCGGCCGATGGCGGGAGGCGAAGGGCAAAAAAACGCTTGCCTTGCTGTGGCAGAAGGGCGTGCGTCCCTGGTCAAACATCGATGGGATCGTGCGCATTGAGTTTCAGCGAAACGTCTCCGAAGGATTTCCTAAGCTGGAACGTTTTCTGGGAATGGTGCAGCGCGCGGTGGTGTAGTCAATCTTGCTCCCAGTGCGCGCCTCGCTTTGGGAAAACCGTACCAGTGAAAGGCACGTCGGCGCTCGGATCGCTACAATCGAGCAGGGTTGCCTGAACGTCGACGGTCAAACGTCCAGGCCCCGTCCCTGTGTCACTCGCGCCAGCGTCTGATCCGGGATCTGTTTGAGCTGGCAATACGACCCAGGCGAGCACTTTCGGTTGCGATTGCTCGTCCAGCTTCAGGCAGGAGGTTCCGGCCGGCGACGACTTGGCAATCATCGCCACCGTTTGAGTCGTGGACCCTCCGTCGACGAGTGAAAACTGCCAGGTCACTGGCGTCGATGAGCCTGTCCAAACGAAGCTGGCTTGGCCCGCGAGCGACAGCGCTACCGGGCAAACTGCTGGGTCCGCTGAGACAATTGGGGCTGTTGGCATGGCAACCGTGCCCGCGTCAGCCGGGATCGATGCGGTCATGCTGCCCTGAGTAGCGCTGGTGCAGACGGTGAGAATGTTGCGCGATTGGCCCCCGACCTTGCCACTGTACTCGACGCGCCGCGGAACGACGAACGAAGAGCCGCTCTGGTACTCTCGGCGATCGGCCGGGCCGTGACCGAATTGGAGAGTGACGGTCCCGGGTCCGGGCGCAACGAACTGCGCGGGGACGAGCAGCGACGGCTGTCCGTAGCTCAGCGCGATCGCCGCGCTGCTCTGCAACTTCCCGTCAATGAGCAGGCTCAGTGAGCCGGTCGTCGTCAGCGCACCCGTGTAGGTGATTCCGTCATCCAGCGAATCACTGGTTTGCGCGAGCACGTAGACTCGCTCCCCTTGGTAGTGGCGGGCGTCCCGATCGGAATAGTTCGGACGGTGCCATCCGCGCTGAGCCCGGGATGATCAGTGAACGTCGCACTCGGATCACCGCAAGCCGCCGCAGCAGCCACGCCA
>DATCFJ010000336.1:0-3984 GCA_036509605.1 Polyangiaceae bacterium
GTGCTTGGCTTTCGCCCGATGGCACTCAGCGCACCCTGCACCTGGAGTTTCGGGTCCACGTGCGCCAAGGCGGCCTCACGGTCACCGTGCTCGACATCGACAATCGCACCCCGCTCCTGCCCAGCGTCGCGCTCAACTGGCAAGGCGTATCCCCCACTCAGGATCGCAATGCCCTGCGCGTCTTGGCGCGCTTCGAGAGCGGCAATCCGCGCCACCCCGCCGTCGATATCCGCGGCGAAGATGCGTCCGAGCTCTTGCCGCTGCTCCGCGACCGCCGCGTGCTGCTTGAGCCCGCGCTGATGCAACTCCGCTTTGCCGAAGAGGCGCTCCGCCCGCGTTTCGACCTCGAGATGGTCGGCGCCGATACCATCGTGTCCAAAGTCACGTTCGAGCGTCAAAACGACGGCCGGCGTTTTCAGCTGACGACGGGTGGCTGGTTCGAGGGCGCGCCGGGTTATCATATCGACACCAACGAAGGCATTGCACGGCCGCTCGATCACCGAGTTTCGCCGGCCGCGCTACGCCGTTTGTTGCGCAGCCCGACAATCGCCGAACCGGCATCCGAGCTGATCGGCATGATCACCTACGGCTTGCCCAAAGTCGCGCTCGAGATTGGCGCCGAGCTCCCCGAGCTCTCGCAAGTCGCGGATGTGATCGATCTAGAGCCAACCTTCCGCATGAGCGCGACGGGTTCGCTCACGGAGGCCGAAGTCTCGCTGCGCGCCGCTTATGCTGATCTGGAAGTTGAGGTTCGCGCCGACGGCATTTCTCCGCCCGTCATGATCTTGCCGCCGGTAGAGGGCCAAAAACGCGCCAAATGCATCCGCTGTGACATCGCGGCCCAACAGCGCGCGGTGCAGCTCTTGCTCGACCTTGGGCTGCAACCCGACGAGAGCGGAGAGCGCTTCGTCGCCCGCGCCGAAAGAGCGATTCAGTTTTGGTCCGAAGGCGTCGGCGCGCTACCCGAGGACTGGGACCTATACGTTCCCGAACATTTGGTCGGGACGCACGTACGCAGCAAGCCGGTGCTGATGCACGCGCGCGTCTCGAGCGGCGTCGATTGGCTCAACGTCAAGATCAATTACGAGAGCGAAGGCATCGGCGTCGAACGCGAGGAGCTCGAGCGTTGCTTGCGGGAAGGTCGCAAATTCGTGCGCTTGTCCGACAACTCCTTTGCGCCGTTCGACGGCGAAAAGGTGCAAGCCATGATCGACCGCGAAATCGAGCTGATCACCGCCGCGGGCAAGACTGGCAAAATCCCGCTTTCGCAAGCCGGTCGCGTGCAAGAGCTCTTGAACCAGGCAACCAGCGCAACGGTCGCGGCCGCAACCAAGACGCTATTTCAGAAGCTATCGTCCATCGACGAAATCAAGGCCGCCAAGAAGCCCAAGGGCTTGAAAGCAACGCTCCGCCCGTATCAGGAGCAGGGCTTGTCGTGGCTGCAGTTCGTGCACGATCTGAACTCGGGCGGCGTGCTGGCAGACGACATGGGTCTCGGCAAGACAATCCAGACCATCGCGCTCTTGCTACACCTGAAGGCAGAGAAGAAGACCAAGGCGCTGAAAGTATTAATCGTCGCGCCGACCAGCGTCGTCACCAACTGGGTGCGCGAGATCGAACGCTTCGGCCCCTCGCTCACTACCGCCCTCTGGCACGGCGCTGGTCGCCGTGAGCAGATTGCCGATCTGGAGAGCGCGAATGTGATCATCACCAGCTACGCGCTCCTGCGTCGCGACATCGATCTACTGAAGAAGCTCCCGCTCGACTACGCGATTCTCGACGAAGCGCAGAACATCAAGAACCCGCTGAGCGCGACCGCCGCGGCAGCCAAAGAGCTCGACGCCGAGCGCAGGCTCGCGCTAACCGGCACGCCGATCGAAAACCGCCTGAGCGAGATCTGGTCGATCTTCGAGTTCGTTAGCCCCGGATTGCTCGGGCCACTGCAGAAGTTCGAAGAGAAATTCGCTCGTCCGATCGACAACGGCGATTCGAAGCAAGCGGCTCGTCTACGCGCGGTGATCCACCCGTTTATCTTGCGCCGCACCAAGAACGAGGTCGCCAAGGATCTGCCGCCCAAGATCGAAGTCGACAAGATTATCGATATGGCGCCGGACCAAAAGGCGATTTACACGCAGGTGCTGCGCGAGGTCCGGGCGCAAGTCATGGGCGAGGTCGAGCGCGTCGGCGTGGCCAAGAGCCAGCTGCACATCTTGGCTGGGCTCACCAAGCTCCGCCAGGCCGCGTGCGATCCGCGACTGCTCGGCCTACCGCGCGAGTTCAGCCACGACGACAGCGGGAAGCTGGCCGCGCTACGCGAGCTCGTCGACGAGGCCGAGTCCGGCGGTCACAAGGTACTGGTCTTCAGTCAATTCGTCTCGATGCTGAAGCTCGTCCGCGAGGCTCTAGACGAAGACAAGATCCGCTACGAATACCTCGACGGCAGCACGATGGATCGCCCCGAGCGCATCGACCGCTTCCAAAACGACCCGACCATCCCGGTCTTCCTAATCAGCCTAAAGGCGGGTGGCTCCGGTCTCAATCTCACGGCCGCCGACACGGTGATTCACTTCGACCCGTGGTGGAACCCCGCTGTCGAAGATCAAGCCTCCGACCGCGCGCACCGTATCGGCCAGAAAAAGGTCGTCACCGTGTACCGTCTGGTGGCCGGCGGAACCATCGAGGAAAAGATTCTTCAACTGAAGCAGAAGAAAAAGGACCTCGTCGCCTCGGTGCTTAGCGAAGACGCAGGCGGCGCCAAGACGCTCACGCGTGATGATTTGGATGATCTGTTCAAGATGGAGTGAGCTGGTTGGCCAGCTCGCAGTCTGATCTGTTTTTTGGCGTAGTGATGCGCGGCACGGTTGGGCCGATCCGCCTGCGCTGAGACATCGCATGCGCCTGTTCACCCCTTCGGCGTCTCGAAGCGAGCCGGTCAGCTCTCGTAGCCCTGATCTCTGTCGCTGATCGTGATCTGACACGCTTCGTGATCCCCGACGGGGGGTCTTCCGAGACTTCTCGCTCGTTTTGGTTCCCATGCGACCGTGCTGTTTGGCGCGCGCTGGGGCGCGAGCGTGCTGCGCTTCGCGCGCACCCGGGCGGGCGGCTGCTATGCTTCGCGCGCGCTGAGAGCGCGCTGAGAGCGCGCTGAGAGCGCGCTGAGAGCGAGGGAGCGAAGACGACGAGAGAGCGTGGCGCGCTCAGCGACGCATGGAGACGTTCATTAGTAGGCCGAGGCCCATCAGCATGGTCAGGACGCTGGAGCCGCCGTAGGAAAATAGCGGCAGCGTGATGCCGACGACCGGAAGCACTCCGGTCGCCATGCCGATGTTGAAGACCGCATGCCAGAACAGCATGGCGCCAACACCGACGGCCAACGCTGCGCCGAAGCGATCCTTCGCCTGCGACGCGATGTGAATCGCCCAGACGCAAATGAAGGCGTACAGGCCGATCAGGAACACAGCTCCGATGAACCCCCAATCCTCGGAAAACACGGCGAATGGGAAGTCGGAGTACTGCTCGGGCAAGAACCCAAATTGGTTCTGCGTCCCCTGCATGAACCCTTCGCCAGTGAGCTGGCCGTTGCCGATCGCGGTCTGTGATTGCAGAGCGTGCCAGCCGGTACCCGTCTTGTCGGCTTCCGGGTTCAGGAAGCTCGTGATGCGGTGCTTCTGGTAATCCTTCATCACGTACATCCAGGCCAAGGGCAGCGACACGGCGCCCGTGCCCACCAACGACAGGATGCTGAAAGCGCGAATACGCATCATCGCAACCACGGACAGCGCGGTCAGCAGATAGATGAGTGACGTGCCGAGATCCGGCTGCGCCATGACCGCTGCCACAGGCAGCAAAATCAAGGCGGCAATAGGCGCCAGATCCACGAGCGATCTCGGCTCGGTACGCGAGTCGTTGTGGACGTACTTGGCGACCATCAAGATCAAGAAGATCTTCATGAACTCGCTGGGCTGAAACGCGAAGCTCCCCAGC
>DATCFJ010000337.1:0-8075 GCA_036509605.1 Polyangiaceae bacterium
CCAACGCGCCGCGTTGGGCGACAGCCCGAGCACCCTCAAGCGTCAGGTCCTCGACACACTCGTCATTCCGGATTTGCTGTACGCGCAGGAGGCCGAACGGCTCAAGCTGAGCGAGCGGGCGACGGTGCGGAATCGCCAGCGCGAGGTGTTGCGAGCCGCCATGGATCACGAGCTGCGTCGAGAAAGCAGCGCCAAGGCTCCGGTCACCGCCGACGACATTCGAGCCTATTTCGAGGCGAATCGGGGCCGCTTCGAGACGCCGCGCCGCGTACACATCTGGCGCATCCTCAGCGACGACGAAGCTTTGGCCAAAAAGGTCATCGCCGACTGCAAGGCGGTGGACGGTATTCAACGCTGGAGCCAGTACGCGCGCGAGAGCTCGCTCGACAAAGCCACGCACTTGCGAAATGGCGATCTCGGCTTCGTGCACCCAGATGGGGACACCGACACACCAACGTTGCGCGTCGACCCTGCTCTGTTCGCGGCAGCCGACCAGCTGAAAGACGGCGAGATTGCAGCCGAGCCGGTCAAGGAAGGCGCGCGCTGGGCGGTGATCTGGCGTCGCGGCAGCATGAAGGCAATCAACCGCACTCTCGAGCAGGAGCAAGCTTCGATCCGGCAGGTTTTGGAGCGACAACGTGTTGAGCTGGCGCGCGACGCGCTACTCAGCGAATTGCGCTCGAAATACGTCAGCGGTCTGAACGAAGCGGCGCTGGAAAACGTGCACTTTGGTAGCGAAGGACTGCCAGCGCGCGACTCCGCGCTGCCGCCGGCGCACGCTGCGGCAGCTGGGTCCAGCGTTCCCGAACCGGGAGAGCGCGGCACTCGCTGATCGCTGCCTAGGGTTTCGTCTCGGGCAGCGAGTAGCCGTACTGCTTGAGCACACCGCGAAAGGTTCGGTCCTCGTCGCGCGCATGCTGCTGATAAACCAAGAATTTCTCGCCCTCGCCGCGCGTTGCCGCGTCCGCGGCGCGCTCGTAATTCTCTAAAACGAGCAACAAGTGCGGATGAGCTTGAACGACTTCCTTGGGCACGAGGATGTTCTTCGCGGCTTCCAAGCGCGCGTTGGCCAGCCTGTGGATCAGCTCAGCCAGCTCCTTGTCGTTGATACGCGTCCGCAAGTAATCGCCCTCGCTACTGGCCTGCGCCAATAGCAATGACGCGCTGTTCAGGTACGTGCCCGCCCACGCCGCTACGGTTGCTAGGAGGGTCGCTACAACCGCGCCGATCCACACCCGACGGCGAATCCCGTGCGGCAAGCTCATTGGGGCTCCACTTCGCCGAGCAGATCGGGCCGCTGCAGCGCTTCACTGGCGGCAGCCCGCTCGGCCGCTCGCTTGGAACGGCCAGAGCCCTCGGCAAGCCGTCGCGCGCCCTGTCGGACGCCTACTTTGAACCAACGCTGGTGCGCGGGACCGCCAGTTTCGATCAGCTCGTAGGTCGGCGCTTCGCCTCCGATCGCTTGCAGCCGCTCTTGCAGCTCGCTCTTCGGATCGCGCGTGCCGTCGCGCTCCAAAGCAAGGAGCTCGTCGGCCACGATGCGGTCGCAAGCGACACGCGCTGCCTCAAGGCCGATATCCAAGTACACAGCGGCAATCAGCGCCTCGACTGCATCAGCCAAGACGTTCGTGCTGTCCCGCAAGCCGGCAGCGCCCGCTCCACGCCCGAGGCGCAGCACTTGCGCCAGCTCCTCCTTGCGAGCCCACGCCGCCAGTGCCTCGGCGTTCACCAGCTGTGCGCGCATTCGTGTCAGCACGCCCTCGTCGGCCTCTGGAAAGCGGCTGCAAAGCAGCTCGCTGACACAAAAGCCAAGCACCGAGTCGCCCAAGAACTCAAGTCGCTGATTGTGCGCAGCGCTGCGTTGCTCGTTCGCAAAACTCGGGTGGGTCAGCGCCTCCTCGAGGTGCGGCGCGTCGGCCGGCAGCCCAAAGAGCTCGGTAATGCGGTCAGTCATCGTGCGACGGGGTTCCTCGGCAAAGGCTAGCGGATGCGGGAGGCGGGAACACGGCCGCATCTTGACACATCGCGTTAGCTGAAGGCCGAACGCTCCTTTGGGCAGGGATTGGGGCCGCGGGCTATGCTTTGCCGGTGCCGCGGCTGAACGCTTGCCCCTTTTGCCGTTCGCTCTACCCAAGCGGCGAGGCCCGGCAATGCCCGGATTGCGGCGTGAAGCTCGTCCCGATGGAGAACCTGCCGCAGTCGCTCGACGTCGCCGCGGACGAGCACGAAGCCGGCGAGCTCGTATTACCCGAGCAGCGTCCACTGCCGTGGAACTACTTCGGTAGCAATCGTGGGGCCCTGCTGCTGATTGCGCTGCTGGGCCTCGCAACCTTCTTCACTCCCTGGGTCGAGCTGCGCATGCCGGACATGTCTGTGCGCAGCGGCTTCGACCTGGCGCGCGGGAGAGCAGGTTGGTTGTGGGGGGGCGCCGCGGGGTGGCTCGTCATGCTGCCGTTGGTCTGGACGAGGCGCACCGTTCATCGGCTGCGCGGTGTGCGATTTGTGACCGCAATGCTCGCGGCGATGACGCTGATTGAGGCCGGCATATTGCTCTCGATGCCGCCCCGCGCGCAGCACCACGTTCCCCTGGAAATCGTTTGGCGCTGGGGCATTTACGCGAGCCTCGGCACGAGCCTACTGGGCATCGTGGTCGCGCTACGGCTGGGCGGCAAATTAGCGGATTTGCCCAGGATTGTGACCGATGTTTCCAGCGTAGACCCAAACGAAACAAGCTCCGGCGAGACCCTTCACTAGCAAAGATTCCCGCCCACATGTTCGCCGGCTCGCGGACGGCGTGCTAGCTCGAGTGAGATGGTCAAGGGCAACGGTGCCGACGCTCGACCTCGGGAGCGCTCGCAGCGCGACGATTCAGCGTTCGACTTGGTCGAAGTGCCGGCCGCGGTCGTGTGCGCTGTTTGCGGCAATCCGGACTGCGTGGGCTGCGGCTTCGACGAGCCCACGAACGCTTCGGGCGTTGTAGCGATCATCCCTTGGGAGCGACGCGGCGTCGGCTTCTTCCGCAGGCTCTGGCAAACCTCGACCCTGGCAACCGTGCACGCGCGCACGTTCTTCGGTGCATTACCCGATGGGGACCTTTCGCCGGCCCTGGCTTTTGCCTTGGTTTGTGAGGCGGTAGCGGTAAGCGGCCTTGGGTTGTGCGCGGGGCTGCTCGCGCTGGTCTTTCTGCCCGCATTGCCTGGGCTCATGGCGGAGGACCCGACGCTGCGTCACGCGGTGGTTCGCGGGGTCCTGTCCGGCGTCCTCGTGTTGGTGTTTGCCATGGTTAGCGTGCACGCCGCGCATGGCATCGCCCTCGACATCGCGGCGCGGCGCTTCGGCGGGCGCCGAAACGGCCGCGGGCTGCGCTTCGGCCTGTACGCCTGCGGCTGGGACTTGGTCACGCTGCCCTTTGGCTTGCTCGCTACCGCTCTCGTCGACGGCTTGGCAGCAGCGCGCCGAGCAGCCCCGCTCGGCCTGACGGCGCCGCTCCAGGCAGCAGAGGCGTATCTGATCGGACTGCACGGCCTCACGCCCGATACGGCGCGCCTGGCCGCGCGGCGAGCTGCCTATTTCACCGCCATACCCTTGCTCACGATCTTGGTCGCGGGCGCGGTCGTCGTGGCTCTAGCTCTGCGCTGAACGCTTTTCCCGCGCGGCCCCGCGGGCGTCAGAACATGGCCCCGAGGTCGAGCGCGAGCGTCCATTGCCGGGCCTCGCCCGCGAGGTCGGCCTTATTGGCACCTGAGTTCGCGTCCGACGGGCTGAGCAGATCGGTCGTGAACTGTGCGCCGAGGGCCACCATCTCGTAGCGATAGTTGAGCCCGAAGATCAGCCGCTGCCGGTTCACGCGCACGTGATTGAAAACGGTGTTGTTGTTGAAGTCACGCGTCGAACCGCCATTGCAGACGGGCTGACCGTCGTACACGTTGTGCACCTTGCCGGCCGTGTCAGTGAACGTCTTGGCCGGGTCCGGGTTACCGGGCACGTTCGGCCCCGAATAGTTGCAGGACTGAACCGCGTTGGTGCCCGGCGTCAGATCGACCAGGCCCGAGTCGCCAAAAACCCAAAGGTATTGGTAACCGAGCCATGGGGTCAGCACCGACGAGTCTTGGATCGTGAGCGGCTTGGAGATTTGCATATCCAGACCGACGACCGTGAGCTGCAGCTCGGGAGTACCAGTGATCGTACGAACGCCACCGCCGACAGCGATGTCCGGCAGGATCCCAAGAACACCCGTACGGAAGCCCTCTAGCACCGCCATGCGCACGTCGGCACCACCGTTGATCAGGCTCGTTTTGGGCACGATCCCGACAACACCGCTGACCTCCAAACCAAAGCCAAACCCCTTGCGCAGCTTGAGCGAATATTGTTGGAGCAACGCATCGGGGCTCTCGTTGCTGGTCGGCGCGCGGTTCGTCGATGGGTCGGTCGCGCCCTGCGTACCGCGCTTCCAGTAGTCCGCGCCGCTCGAGATATTCGTGTACTGGGCCTCTAGCGCGAGATTGAAGCCGCCGTAGCCGGTGGTTCGCGCCGAGTGCATTGCGCTTGGTGCCAGTGCAAACCCGAGCTGACTGACCAATTTCTTGAACGCGCGGTTGTCCGGCAGACAATGAACAGTCGCGTTCGCTGGCTGGAAGCTGCCAGACGGGCTAACGCAGCTATCGCGGTTGAGGACCAGCCGCTCGATCGCGAGATCCATAGGCTCGGCGCGCGCCACGAGTGACGCGGAGAACAGCAATGAACCGACGGCAAAGCCTGCGAAGCGAGCGCTCATCATCAACGGTCCAGTGGCCGTTCGGGCGAGGCTACTGGGCCCCTGGGATTTGCGTCAAGCCAAGTGGACGCGAGACAGTTCTCCCGGTCCGGGGCCCGGGCCGCTAGAGTGCATGCGCTGTGTCCGACGCACCGACCCACTCCGACTTTTACCTACGCACGCACGCCGTGCCGCGGCCCTTTCATATTGTTTTGGTGGAACCGGAAATACCCCCGAATACGGGCAATGTTGCCAGGCTGTGCGCCGCGACCTTGTGCCCCTTGCACTTGGTCGGGAAGCTCGGCTTTCGGATCGACGAGCATGCAGTCCGCCGCGCCGGCCTGGACTACTGGCACCTCGTCGAGGTGATTCAACACGAAACCCTGCGCGAGGCCGAACAGCGAATAGCGGCGTTCAGTCCCGATCGCGAGCCCAAAACCTGGCTGTTCAGTGGGCACGCCCGCAGGAGCTACCTGGACGCGCAGTTCGAGTTGGGGGACGCCTTGGTTTTCGGAAAGGAGAGCGTAGGCCTTCCGCCCGCACTACTTGCCGAGCGCAACGATCAAGTGATCGGCATTCCGATGCCGGGGCACGTGCGCTCACACAATCTAGCAAACTCGGTGTCGATCGCGGTGTACGAAGCGTTGCGACAAAACGGCGCGCTGTCGATCGCCTAACGATTCCGCTCAGCGCACGCTGACGGCGGGCTCGGCTTGTCGAAAGTCCGCGTGGACGCCGTGATTGCCGCCAGCTACGACCATAACCTGGGCGCTGACTGGAGTGCCAAAGGTGTCGTTGCGAAACACGACCAGATATTTGCCGGCGTGCACTCGCAGTCCGACGATCGGCGTTTGACCGAGCTGATGAAATTGCGGGCCACTGACCTCGAAGGTCGCGCGCGGATCGGCGGTGATCTTCAAGACTCCATACTGGTCAGGCTCCGCGCTCGCGGCCGCCGGAGCGCTGTGGACACGGGCGTTTTCGTCTGCTTTTTGAGCCTTGGCGCTCGGGGCGGCCGCTGAAGAGTGCGGAGGCCGGGTCGAGATGGGACCCGCGCTCGGCGCTTCGGCCACCTGCCGCGCGCTCGACGTGTCGAGCGTTGCCGCCTCAGCGGGCATATGTTGAAGGCTGAGCACAGGCGGCATGCTCCGCGACGGGCTGAACGCAAACGCCGCGGCGATAAAAGCGGCCGAGCACGCCGCCAGGAGCGCAAAGCCGGTGTTACCCTTCGGCGCGCGACTCACCTTGCTCGACGAGATACCAGATGGCTCGCTGGCACTGTCCTTATCCGCTGCCGCAGCTTCCTGCGCTGCTAGGCGACGCGAATGAGGCGTGGCGGCCGGAGTGGCGAGCAGCGGCGCTGGCGCGCTGGACAGCTTGCGCGTCCAGACCTCGATGTCCTCACGCGCCGCAAACGTGCGCGTGACTGGCGCGCTACCGGAGCCGGTGACCTCGCGCTCGGGCCGCTTGCCGGCGTTTAGGGGCCTTGTTTGTGGGCTATCTTGGCCCGAACCGGTCTCCCCGGGGAGCCAGGGGCTCGATGAACGCGAGCGACGTCGAGCCCGACGCACGCGCGCTCCCAGCCGCCGCGCGATGTCGCCGCTGTCTTCGCTTTTGAGAAATTCGCGCAACGGGCGCGCCAAGTGTTCGGCGGCGCTAGGTCGTTCGCGCGCGTCGAGCGCAACGCTACTGGCGATCAGCGCGCGGAGTGGCGCGAGCTGCGGTTGCTGGCGGTCGATGGCTGCCGGCACCTCGAACAAAGCGTGCTCGCTCTCCTGGGCCGTCGCGCGACGGAACGGCGGATAGCCCGTCCAAGCCTCGATCAACAGCACGCCGACCGCAAACACGTCCGTCGCCGGGCTGAGCTCGGCACCATTCAACTGTTCGGGCGGCATATGCCCTGGTGACCCGAAGATCTCAGTGCGCGTGGTGTCGTCAGCGCGGGTCACCGGTGCAGCGATGCCGAAATCGATCAGGCGAACTGCGCCTTCGTCATCGATCAGGACGTTCCTAGGCGTTACGTCGCGATGCACGATGTGAACGCGCCGGTGAGCGTAGTCCAGCGCGCGACAAATCTCGGCGCCCACGTAGGCGCCTTCCGCAGGACCAAGCGGGCCCGTCTCGGCGAGGACCTCCGAAAGCGTGAGGCCCTCACACAGCTCCATCGCGATGTAATACACACCCTGCTCGACTCCGAGCTCGTAAACCGGCACGATGTTCGGGTGGCTCAGCTCGACGGCGGTCTTCGCTTCCTCTACGAAGCGAGTCACGAACGCCTCGTCGGAAGCGAGCTCGGTTCGGATCTGCTTCACAACCAGGCGCTTCTCGAAGCCCACGGCGCCACGTAAGGTGGCGAGGTAGACCCGCGCCATGCCTCCCGCAGCAATCTCGCGCTCGAGCACGTACTTGCCGAAGATCTGCGGAAACATCCCTACGGTCTATGGTAGCGCCGTCGCGATCATTTGGCTGCTTTCCGGCTGCTCGGCACCAACAACACGGGAAAAAGTCCTGGCTTTGCGGGTGCATCAGCTGGACGATTGCCCAATCGCACCGCCTGCCCGGATGGAGCTCTCGGCCCTGGGTGACTTTCCAACCAGCAATCGTACAGGCGAGTCATTGCCGGTGAATGTCGTTGACGCAAAGCTCAGCTTCCCCGTGGCCACGCTAGCGCTCGAAGCCAGCGCGCATTCCGACTCGGGCGACCAACCCTTCATCGGCTACACGGAGCGGGCGGCCGACAGCCTGGACTTCGTGCTCTGGCCGCAGGGCGGCGCGTGCGAATTGTTTCGGCCCGCCAGCGGCGATTCGTTTCCCGGAAAGCTGGGCGGCGAGGCACTTGGCTATGCGAGCGGCGCGGGTCTAGTCATGCTAGCCGGCAGCAACGACGCGACAAGCGCGGCGATCGTCGGCGCGCTGACTTTCGACGCACGCCTCGGGGAAAGTCACGTCGTTGATCCCAAGCAGCGAGCCGTGTTGAGCGAGCCGCGTGCATTTGCCAGTGTTAGCGACTTCGGGGGCAAGGTGCTCGTCGCAGGCGGCGAAAATCCGATTCACGACTCGTCTGCCCGGGCCAGCGTCCTGCGTGACAGCGCCGAGATCTACGATCCGGACCCCCTCGTGCGCAGTTTCGAACCCTCATTGCTAAAGCTCGCGGCGCCGCGCACGCATCACGCCGCCGCGACCTTGAACAGCGGCGAAACGGTGCTGATCGGCGGACGCGCCGAAGATTCAGAAGCTTCCAGGTTCGTAGAGGTCATCTCTCCCGCGACGCGGGTCTCGAAGCTCGTTGAGAACCTGAACGTCGGTCGCAGCGATCCCCAGG
>DATCFJ010000338.1:0-3694 GCA_036509605.1 Polyangiaceae bacterium
TGTGCGCCTTTGACCGAAACCGAGGCTTGGTTCAACGACGCGGGCCAGCTGATCGCTCTTGGGCACCAGCGCACGCCGGGCGAGTTTCGGGTCGTGCGTGGGATGCGCACGCCAAGCGCGTAAGCCCCTTCGCGGGTTCACTCAATCCGAACTCGCGCGGCGAAGCCCCGCCCCGCTAGCCTGTCCAGGATCCGCTGCTCCAGCCCCTGTCCCGCGCTACTTCCGTCGGGCAGCTCAATCTCGACGCTGACCGAGCGTTGTTCGGTATGGACGACGAGAGTGGCCCCCGCGAGCGCGCCCTCTGACAGCTCGATTCGAGCTGTGCCTTTGCGGCGATCTCCACCCCAGGCCACGCGACGAGCGAGCCCGGTAAGCAGGTTCTGCAGATCCTCGCGTAGCGGCAGAGCGGCCGACGCCAACGAAGGCGCTGCGGACACAACCGCAGGGGTTATTCCGGGATGCACCGCCATCTGACACGCCATCTGACACGCCATCTGACACCAGAGAGGGTCTAGGAGGCCGTCCTTCCCGGCATCGGGATGCGTCTCAGAGGCCGCATCTTCATCGCGGCGAGGGTGGCTTCGGTGCTTCGCGGGGGGGTGTTCTCGGCCGGTTTGTGCGACGCTTGGATGGCCGGCACCGGGCACAGGCCCACGGACCGGATTCAGTCCCCCAAATGGGCCCCGCAGCAGCCCCCGAAAGACCGACGAAGGGGTGATTCTAGTTAGGTTATCTGGCGTGCCGCGGACCGTCGTCCGAGTGGCCGGATCGAGGGCGCTTGGCGGGCTGACTTCGGCCATTACCGAAGGTCGGTCGCCGTTGGCACGGGTTGCGCGCCCTGGGGGGCCTCCGCTAAGTGATCGGTAGGAGGCGGGTGCGACACGCACCGCACGACCTTGGATCCAGCCCCACCATTTCGAATCGTCCACCTGCTCGTCGCGTCGCTACCAGCGGCGTTTGCCGCAGTCTCCGCGGCCGCAAGTTGGGCCCTCACAACCCTCTCCGCCGCACGGCGCACTGCCTTGCGCGATACGCTGGAGGGCGGCGCCCAGCGCGCCCTCGATCGCTACGTCGAGTCCGGACCGGTGATCGAGGCCCGTTGGCTAGTCATTCGCACGATAGGCATCGCCGTCAGCGCGCTGTTGGTCGG
This sequence comes from Polyangiaceae bacterium, assembly GCA_036509605.1. Classification (GTDB taxonomy): domain Bacteria; phylum Myxococcota_A; class Polyangia; order Polyangiales; family Polyangiaceae; genus PMG-095. The sequence continues at coordinate 1,151 of DATCFJ010000338.1, forward strand.
CCGTCTGCTCCCTGACTGGCTCGGCGGCTGGCTGCCCGTGGTTGCTGCGACTATCGCACTGTTCGCTTATGCCCTGCCTAGCGAGATCGCCCGCGGCTTGGTGGCACGAAGCGCCGATACCGCAGCTCCGCTATTGCTCCAGGTGCTGCGCCCGCTCGAGTTGCTGGCTGCGCCAATAGCGGCTCCGATCGCCTGGGCGGGCCGCGTCGTCGGTGGCTGGGCTAGCCCGCCGCCAGCGCCCACACCCGGAGTAACCGAAACCGAAGTGGAGCTGATCGTGAACGAGGGTGAGCTCAACGGCTCGCTCGGTCACGACCAGTCGGAGATGATCCGAAACGTGCTCGACTTCGGCGACGCTACTGCCGGAGAGCTGATGATCCCGCGACCGCAGGTGACAGCGTTCGACATCGGCACGCCCATGGACGGGCTACTGCGACTGATCGTCGAGAGCGAGCACTCTCGCTATCCGATCTACAAGGACACGATCGACAACGTGGTCGGTATCCTGCACGCCAAGGATTTGCTGCGCCACGCGTCGCTCGGCAAACCGGATAACGTGCGCGTCGAGTCGCTGCTGCGCCAGCCTGTCGTGTTCGTGCCCGAGAGCCAGCTCGCCACCAGCGTGCTCAAAGACATGCGCTCACGGCGGCATCACATGGCCGTCGTGATCGATGAATTTGGCGGCTTCAGCGGGATCATCACGCTCGAAGATCTGCTCGAGGAAATCGTGGGCGACATCCGCGACGAGCATGACGTCGAGGAAGCACCGATCGTCGACGTCGGCGACGGCAGGATGATGGTCGACGCCAGCGTTTCGATCGCAGACTTGAGCCGCTATTTGGGCACCGACCTGCCCGAGGACGGCGACTACCACACGCTAGCGGGCTTCGTCGTCGCTGAGCTCGGGCGCGTGCCTGAGCCGGGCGCGACGCTGCGCGCGTTCGGCCTGGACTTCGTCGTACGCGAGGCAGACGAGCGACGCGTCGTCAAAGTCGAGATCACGCGCATCGCGGCGCCCGAGTCGATCCTCCCCCGCTCTTCGTCGCGCATTACTGCCGCCTGAGCGGTCGCGGCGCGCCGGGCGCCGACCGCCACGCGCTTCGTGACTCGCGTCGGGTACAAAAAACAATTGGCCGACGGTGCTTCGAGCGCCGCCGGCCAAGGTTGCCAGTTGGGAGCAAAGACTACGGCGTTGGCGCGCCGATCAGCTTCAGCTTTTGGACTAGCTTTTGGCCGGAATCCAGAAGGCCTGCCTTCTCTTCGCCCGGCGTCTGGTTGCCACGCAAGACGTCTTCCAAGTCACCGAGCTCGCGGCGCAGCTGAACCACGACGCTGGTCGGGCAGACTGCGCCTTGCGACCCTGGATCGACCGGAACGAACAAGCCGTCCTCGCTGATCGGGTTGCCGGTGTTGTAGCGCTTCAGCACCGCTTGCTTGTCGCCCACTGGGATGTGGATGTCGTCAGGCCACTTCGCTTTGTCGCCTTCGGGTTTGGCGAGGAAGGGCGTCGGAATGGGCTGCATGGTCGCCCACGGTCCGCCCGGCCCATTGCCGAGCACGACGGACCAGCGAACCTGCGGCTTGGGATCCAAGAAATCTTGGACGGCCTTTTTGTTGCCGGACAGGACGTTCTGGAGCTTCTCTTTCTGATCATTGACCTTGTCGACCAGGGTCGAAAAATCGATCAGCATGGAGAGCACGGCGGGGTTGAAGCGGCCGATGCCCTTGCCGCTCAGATCCGCCGCGGTGAACGGCAGATTGATCGCGCCGAGCTTCGATACCTCGTCGTCCGGGAAGGTCGCTTTGGAAAGCTTGTCCTTGGCCGATTTGAGGATGTCGGCGAGCTCGCCGGCCTTCTTGGTGGACTCGTCCACCTTGGTTACGAGCTCGGCGGCGCCAGAGACGGCGGCTTCCGCGGCCTTGTTGCGCTCACTGATACCGCCGCCGGCGAAGCCGAGAGCAGCACCGATGCCGGCGGTGAAGATCGCCAGCACGAGCACCTTCGTGCGGCCAGACTTCTGTGCCTGCACGAACTCGTCGCTCAGCTCGAGCGTGATGGTTTGTGGCTGAACACGCATGGGCGCAGCCTGCGGCGCCATCGCTCCGTAGGGATTCGAAGCGTCCACTCGCGGCGCGGCCGACGGGGCGTTCGAGCCAAACGGGGGAGCAGGCACTCGGCTCGGGTTAGCCACCGGCATCGATGCGGCGGGCTGCGAAGGCTTGGGAATGCCGACTGGGGGCGGAATGGAACCGGCCGCTGGCGAGCTGACCGTTTTCTTTCCGAGACGCGACTTCAGATCGATTTTAGGCTTCTTATCTTCCATCGGGGGCTCGTCGAAATACCGGATATCATTGCGGGAAGAGAGGAAAAACAGTTGACCCGCCCGGGTGGCGACCGGCCGGCACACTAGCGGCCCCAATCAATGTCGGCAAGCTTCAAATCAGCCGCGCTGCACAAGTCCGCGGGCCGCACGCGCACTCACAGCATAGGTTTTGCGCAGCAGCGCAGTTCAGGCGCGACGCGCGGCGCGCGCGGCGCGCCAC
>DATCFJ010000339.1:0-5455 GCA_036509605.1 Polyangiaceae bacterium
CCTTGGCCAAGGAAGAGGTCACGCTCGACAAGCCGCCCGCGCCGAAGGTGCCGAACCTGGAATGGCGCTTCCTCGACGACAACGTGCAGGCCGCACTGCGCGAGGACGCGACCATCAACACCGCCGTGCGAAATCGCAGCAAAGAGTGCAAGGGCGCAGTCAGCGGGGACGTCAGCCTGGCCTGCGTCAAAGCCGACGATCGGCTGACTCACGTCGTCGTCGCATATCTCAGAAAAGGCGGCAAAGTGCCCGTTCCGAGCAAGCTGCCGCAGTGAGCGGCTCAGCGGCGCGTAGGTACCCGACAAACGAGCAAGCCTTCAAGGCCTAGGCGGAGCATCACTCGCGCGCTCGCAGCGCCCCGAGCCATCGACGCTCAAATCGTCGCCGTGTCGGCGCGACTGGTGAGCTCGACCGGAATGCCGCGCGCACGGAGTGCCGAGGGAATGCGTGCCGTGAGCGTCTCGGCTACGAACGCGCGCCCCTCGCGTGAGCGCAGCCACGCTGAAGGATCCAGCAACGATGCGCGTGATTCGAGCCCCACGCTGGTCGGCATCAGAGAAGCAATGGTCGTGGACGCGACCTGCGCGAGGTGGGCCCGCGCGGCGACGTCGAGCTGGTCGCCCGCCCACTCAAGCACCCATCCCCCGAACGAGGCATGACGTGCCTCGTCGCGCAGTATGCGGGCAAGCACGGATCGGACGAGCGGTACCGCAGGCTGCCGCACCGTGCGCCGCGCCACGTGAAACGAGAGCGATTCTGCAACGCAAAAGTATCGCACCACGAGGTCGAGGGCGCGCAGCAGCGGCGAGAGTGACGGCGCGGCGTCGGCGAGAAGCCGTTCCGGCCGCACGATCACGCGCTCGGCGCCGCCGAGTGCCATGGCCATTCGCGCGCAGAGCTCAACGTGCACCAGCTCCTCCTCCACGAAGCCGGCCGCAACGGCGGACAAATCGAGCGGAGCACGCGCCTCGAGGAGCGCACGCGACACTGCCGAGCACGCGAGCGCGGCGAGGTATTCACTCATGACCATGAGGGTCCAAGAACGGCGCGCAGCCGCGATCACGCCCGGGTCGTGGTCCTGCAGTCGGATCGAGGTCCACGGCATCTGCTCGAGCTCAGGGCAAGCGCGGGCTCGGTAGCGCCGCTCGACCGGGCCGCCAAGGAGATCGAGCTCAAAGCCCACTTCTGGTTCTTCAGGGCGTGCTGCCACCCGCGCCCCCGACGTTCGAGGTGCCCGCGCCGCCCGCGGTCCCGCTCGCCCCGGCACTGCCCGCGTTGGACCCGGCCGCGCTCGACATACCACCGCCGGCGCCACCCTGGGGCGGAACTGGCGGGTCGCCACCGCACGGGGTCCCGCTGCAAACGCTCCCCTCGCAACCTACGAGAACGATCGCCGCCGAGGCCCCGGCTGCGACGACAAGCAAGGATCGCTTCAAGAAAACCCGCTGCCTCATTTCAAGCAGCTTCGCACGGCCCCCCACGAACGGCAATGAGCCGCCCCCGCCGATGGTGTGCAGGACGATGTAAACCGGGAGTAGCGGCAGCAACAGCAAGTTGAGCGGTCGCGCACTGCGCAGCGCGCCCCCCGCAAACCCAAACCCGGAGGTGAGTAACATGGCGTGCACTGGCACGACCAATTGGGGGTGGTCGGCACGCGCCCTCGCCGGAACAACTTACGAGGGATTGAACGAGACCGCGCCGAGCTGCCAAGACTCGAGGCCTTGGAACGCCGCTACGCGCGACCCGGAGACGCGCAGCTCGCCGATGATGCCCAAGCTGAGCGTGCGCGCGAGCTCGCTCAGCGGCATCGAGCTCTGCGGTGGGTGCTTGGCCAGGGCAGGGTCTACGGCCGCGAGCAGTGCCTGCATGGCCTGCTGTGGGTCGGCACTGGCCGAGCGCACGAAGTCGAGCATCAGTGAGAAGCGTCGCGAACGGCGCGCCTCGAGCCAGGCGGCACGCGGCGTCGGTGTGGCGCGCACTTCGTTGCCAGAAGTGCTGAGCAGCGGTTCGAGCGCGCGAGCGAGCTCGAGCGCGTGCGGCGCGTCGTCGCAGACGAGCAACGCCGCAGGTCCACCGCCCCAGTGCGCGCCCGCGGCGGGGCCTGGCAGCGCGCGAACGCCGAAATGAGACAGCGCCTCCGCGGGCAGCGTCGCCGCGAGTTGTTGCGCAATTCCGGGCGCGCCCCAAGTCTTCGCCGTGAGCCCGGTGCGCAGCACCATCCAGCCAAAAACAGGGCCTTCCAGCGGAACCGCGCCGGCCCGCGGTCGGTACAAACCATTGCCCAACCAGCCCACGTCGACCGAGCCGGTTTCGAAGGCGCGGAGCGCATCAGCCAGATCTGTGGCGCGACCGACCTCGATGCGATCGAGGTACGCGGCCGCGCGCGCCGCGCTCTCGTTGCGTGTCAACGTGAGCGTGCCGCTGCCGAGCGTCGCCTTGAACGCACCCGTGCCGTCCGGCACAACAGGCGAGAAATTGCGCGGCACGACGGCGGTCAGCGGGCTCGTCAGCGCGCGCGCCAACGCTATAGGATCAGCGTCGGGCACGAGGATCGAGAGCGGCTCTTTGCCGTCCGCGCTCGGCGCTCGAAACGCTCCGAGCACCGCGGCGCCGCCCAACGCCTGGGAGCGCTTCAACGAAAAGACGACATCCCTGGCGGACAGCGCCTTGCCGCGCGCGCTGACTAGCTCCGGTCGCAAGCTGATGCGCGCGCCCTTCGCGGTGCGTTCGGGCAGCGCGCTGGCCAGGGCGGGGTACGGTTTGCCGCTCGCGTCCATGGCGTACAGCGGGTCGGCGATGGCGGGCGCAAACAGCGCCGATAGCGGATCATCCAGCGAGTGCGGATCGAGGCCGCCGAAATACAACGGCAAGCGCAACCGGAGCACGCCCGCAAACGCCGTGCGTCCGAGCGCGCTCGCGGTCGCGGCGCTGCACATTGCGGCCAAAAATCCGCGGCGCGCGAGGCGATTCACCGGATGATCCAGATGCCGTCGCCGGTAGCCAGCGCGAGCGGCGCCATGGCGCGCCCGTCGCCCGGGCAGATCGCCAGTGCGTCGATGCCGCTCGGCACGGAGAGGCGCAGACGCTCGCGCAGTTGGCCGTTGTCCGAGAGCGTGCGCACCACCAGCTGATCGGCGTGGCGGTCGAGGCTCGGTGACGAGCTCACGATCTCCGGCAAGCCGTCTTCGTCCAAGTCGCCGACGGCCAGCTGCGCACCGACGTTCGGCACGCTCACCTCCGGGTGCAGGGAATCGAGAGCGCGCGCTGCGTCGCTGCCTATCGGCCGAGCCACACGCAGTGTGTGGGTTTGGTCGCCGTGCAGTAACGCGCGACTCGCGAAGGCGTCAACTTGCGTCGCGAAGTCGACCGCCGGCGCAGGGCCCGAATCGGGACAGGGGCGCGCAAGGCCGTCGTAACCGAGCCCTGCGCGCCGCGTGCAGCCGCCACCGGGCCAGGGCATCACGTCATGCCACTTGTGCTCCACTTGCAGCGTGCCCGACAAGTCGAGCGCGTCGGCGCGGTCGCTCAAGCCGACCCACAGCCGACCGGGCTCGGGCACTACCCCCGTGGCGATGGGTTCGCGCAGCGGGCTCTGCGCAACGGCCGAGAATTCAGTCCAATTCAGGCTCGCGCGAGCGGCGAAGTGCCCGTGCTCGAGCCTGCCAACCTGGACCTTCCGCCGACCGATAGTGGCAAGCTCGCTCGAGCCGTCGCCGCGCACGTCGCCGCACACGAGTGCCACGATGTCCTTCTCTGGAACCGTCGCCTTGTCGATGCGCGTGACCACGAGCGGTATCGGTGGGAACAGCGCGCGCAGCTCGGGGTCGAGCGGGCTCGAGGCGAAACCGTGCGTTGTCAGGCGCCACCCCGGCGAGCGCACGCGCTGCCAGAAGTGCCCCGCGCCGGCATACAAATCGGCGCTCACGTCGAGCCGATCGCGAAACAGCGCCACGTTCAAGTAGACGAGCCCGCGCGCCGAGCTGGCTGTGCGTTGCGCATCGCCGAGCGAGAGCGCTTGCGCGCTAGGATGCGCGTTTGCTCCGAGGCGCGCTGCCACGAGCTCAGCGAGCCGCTGCGTCAGTTGCGGCGGTAGCGTGTGTTGATCACCGGGCGAGGGCGCTGCCACCACGAGCGCCGTGCTGCCTGCACCCGCGAGCGCGCCCGCGACTGCACACGCCGCTCTGCCAAGGGCGGTCGATTCGTGATCGCACGTGGTTGCCGGCGGATTCGCGGCCGGCGCGGGGTCGGCTCGCGTCGGCCGCGGCGCCACTGCGGCGAGCACGCCGATCGCTGCGAAAACACGACGGGACATCGATCGGGGGTGAGGCTAGCGCGCCTCGAGTGCGAGCGGGTCGTACTCGGTGATTTCTCGAGTAAAGTCGTGGTCCGTGAGGCCATTCCCGGGCAATCGGCCGGTCGTTCTCGCGTGCTTCACCGAGGTTTCGCCGAAACCTTTGCTTCTATGATATCCGGTGGAGCGACTTGCTGTCTCGAATCGTCCCCCGCCTGTTCGCGCTGCTCGTGTGCGCCGTGGTCGTGATCGGTATCCCGTCACGCGCATCAGCGCAGTGCGTGGATGAAGCGTTAAAAGAGCAGTTGATTGGCGAGCGCGCGTATCGCGGCGTCGTGCCGCGGCTGATCAAGAAGTCGCTGCGCCACGAAGTGTCAGCCATGGGCGGCTGGTTTGCCGGCGATCTCTCGGACGGCGCGCCCGCGTACGGCGGCGCATACACCTTTCATTTCACCGAAGATCTGGGCCTCGAGGCAAGCTACCTGCGCAGCCGCGAGCACTTCGGGCTGCTCGACGCAGTGATCTCGCGTCAGCAGGGTCTCGTCGGCCTCGTCAAGGCCACGGACACCCCCGTGCAGTTCTTCATGGGCAACCTGGTCTGGTCGCTCGCCTACGGCAAAGTGCGTTGGATGGGTGGCGGAATCAGTCGCTACGACTTCTTTTTGGCGCTCGGCGGTGGCGCGACCGTACAGCCCGGCGACAAAGGCCTGACCGGCTCGGGCGGCTTCGGTATGAAGTTTTACCTGACTGAATGGCTCGCTCTGCGCTGGGACGTGCGCGACCTCGTGCACCAGCAGAAGCGCGTCGAGCTCGGCGTGGACAAGATCGTGAATGACATCACGGCCACGGGCGGGTTGAGTGTGTTTATTCCGTTTCATAGCTGAGTCGCGGGTTGTAGCGCCGCGAGGACTGTGAGTTTTTTCTGGCCTAGCGGTTTTCTGGGGCGCTTGGCCGCGTTCGCTGTCGGTTGAGATCGCATGCGCCTGTTCACCCCTTCGGGTGTCTCGAAGCGAGTCGGTCAGTTCTTGTTGGCCTAGCCTCGATCGCAGATCGTGATCTGGTCTTCCAAGACTTTTGGGTCGTTTTGGTTCCGGGCATTCGGCTGAGCTGTCTGGCGCGCGCTTGGGCGCGAGGCGTGCGGCGCTACGCGCGCACCGGAGCGGA
>DATCFJ010000340.1:0-7907 GCA_036509605.1 Polyangiaceae bacterium
TCTCGCTCGAACGCAACGTGTACCAGCCGCGGACGCAGCGCTTGGAGGGCAGCGAAGCCATCCTTCAGCACCTGCAGCGAAGCACCGACAACCCTGCGCTCGCCAGCGCTGCCAGCGCCTTGATTCGCGGACTCCATCCAAACCAAGAGATTTCCTTCGAGGCGGTCGAGAGTGAATGGGTCGCTTGTCACGCGGCGGGGCCGCGCGACAGCTGTCGACCAAGCGCGTTGACGGCCGCGAACGAGACCGCCGCTGAGCTCCGCGCCGAGCTGTGTCTGCTGCGCGCCTCGAATGCCGGTTTACGCGAACGCCTAGCGCGGCTCGAAGCGCGGTTCGCCGCCCCACAAACGTCCATGCAGTTCGCGACGCGCGAGCCGAACATGCCGCGCGGCAGCGCAGTGATGCCGAAGATCTCTCACGCGCCGCCCGCACCGCTGCCCCCGATCGTAGCGGCGCAGGCTCAGTCATTCGGCGGACAGAGCACGCCACCAGCATCGCCTTCGCTAGCGCCGTCCGCGTCCTTGCAACCGGACGAACCCGACGTGCCCGCCGCCAACCTCGCGGGCAAACTCAAGTTGCCGCCTGCGCTGGCGGTTGGCAGCTGCCTCAATACGCTGATCGGCAGGAAGCTGAACGCGCACGAGCTCGGGCGGGTTGCTTTCCCGCCGAAGAGCAAGGCGCCCTGCTGGTTCTCGCGCCTGATCGACGACGACGGCAACGAGGTAGGCGTCATCGTCGCCGATCTACTGGCAGCGGTCGGGCTCGGTGGTGCGCTGATGATGTTGCCGCCGCACGAGCTCGAGGCACAGCGTGCCGCACAGGCACTGAGCGAAGACGTAGTCAGTGCCATGGCAGAGGTGGCGAACAACCTCAGTGCCACCATCAATCAACAACCCGAGGCGATCCACGTGCGGGTGGGGCCACTCGAGCAGATGAGCAACGGGAACCTGGATTGGGCTAAAAAGCCCAGCGAAGCGCTGACGCTCGAGCTCGCCGGCATGGGTCACTTGTTCTTGTTCGCACGCTAGCACGCGCGCCGACTTGAACTCCGTGAATCACGCCGCGCGCGGCGCGTCGAGCCAATCCGCCGCGCCCGGGCGCGCCGAAATCCTGGCCTTGAGCTTGCGCTTGGCGCGCTCCTCGAGCTGCCGAGCGCGCTCTCGCGACACACCAAGCGTGCGGCCGATCTCCGCGAGCGACAGCTCGGCATCACTGTCTGCTAGCAAGCGATTCTCGACGATGTAACGCTCGCGCTCGTCGAGTACCGTGAGCGCCTCGCGCACGGCGGCGCGTGCGTTCCCGCCGTACTCGCGGGCCAGCGCGAGCTGCTCTTGGTCGGGGCCCGCTGACGGCAAGGTGTTGACCAAGGGCAGTACTCCGTCCTGATACGCCTCGGCATCCAGCGAATAGTCCCGTTGGTCGACGCGCTGAAGTAGCGCCCGCACGCGAGTTGGCGACACATTCAAGCGCTCGGCCAACAGCGCCTCTGTTTGCGTGTGGTCGCCAATCAACCCCTCAAGCTTCGCACGCTCGCGACGAATCTTGAAAAACAACTTCGAGCGCGGCACCCCAGAACCCACGATGCTCCAAGAGCGCAAGACGTGCTGCAGGATACAGGCGCGAATCCAGTAGCTCGCGTAAGACATGAACAGCGTACCGCGCTCCGGATCGTACTTGTCTAGCGCACGCACGACGCCATAGTTCCCCTCCGCAATCAGGTCACCGAGCGGCACTCCGTAACGCTGGTAACGCCGCGCGATCACGACCACATAGCGAAGCATCGAGCGCACTAGGAGGTCGCGGGCCCGCTCGTCGTTCTGGTCGTGCCAGGATCGCATCAAGGCGAGCTCCTGCTCGCGGGACAGAACCGGGTAACTTTGAACCGTCGCCAAGTAGTGAGCGCTCGCGGCACGGTCGGGCTGGTGCATATCTGCAGCTAAAAGCAGCTTTCATGCCGACTTTGCGTCCGCCCGAAACATGCCGATTACCAGCACAGGTCGCGCTCTAGGCGGACGCTTGTCGGCCCGCCCGCGGACAGCCGTATCCCAGGCGCCACACTGTGGACTCTCGGCGCCGTTCGAAGCAAAGTGGTCACCCCTTTTGAGCATTAGCTTCCGATCCGAGGAGTGAAACATGGCCGTCCGTAAGAATGCACCCGCGCGCAAGAACGCCCCAGTCAAAAAATCGCTGCCGCGCAAGGCCACACCGAAGGCCAACGCTAAGACCAAGGCCGCTCCCAAGACCAAAGCTACTGCGAAGCCCAAGGCAAAGCCAAAACCCGGACCCAAGGCAAAGCCTGTCGCCAAGGCGAAAGCCAAGACGAAAGCCGCGCCCAAAGCAAAGCCTGTCGCCAAGCCGGAGCTCGCCGCGAAGGCGAAGCCCACGCCGAGAGCGGAGTCCGCTCCGAAGGCGAAGCCCGCTCCGAGCACGGTGTCGCCCGCTCGCGAGGCGCGCAAAGCCGCCGCGATGATGAAGACCATCGAACAGGTGATCGCTCCAATCGAAAGCGACAAGGCCGTCGTCGACGCATACATGCGCGATCTCGATCACCCGTTCAAAGCCGAGATCGAAGCCGTGCGCGCCATCATCTTGGGGGCGAGCACGAAGGTCTCCGAGCGCATCAAGTGGAACGCGCCGAGCTTCTTCTACAAGGAGGACTTGGCCGCGTTTCATCCTCGCGCCACGGAGTTCGCGCATCTAATTCTGCTCTTCCCCGGTGGCGCCGGTGTTCCCGCCAAGGGCAGCCTGCTCGAGGGCAAAGCGAAGGATCGCCGCGAAGCAAAGTTTCACAGCCTCGAGGACGTCGAGACCAAGAAGCTCGCGCTAGAGAAGCTGGTCAAAGACTGGGTCGCACTGCGCGATGCCTGACCGCCAGCGGCGCGTTCGTCCCGCTCAGCGTTCGACGAACGCGCGCTCAATCGTGTAGTGTCCGGCCTCGTGGCTCTTGCCCTCGCGAAAGCCGCGCGCATCGAGCCGCGACACGAGCTCGTCGAGCATGCTCGGGTTACCGCAGATCATCACGCGGTCGTGCTCCGGATTCAGATCCGGCATGCCAACGTCCGCGGTCAGCTTGCCGGTATCGATTAGATCGGTGAGCCGACCTTGGTTCTCGAACGCCTCGCGGGTCACCGTGGGGTAATAGAGCAACTGCTTCTGCACCTGCTCGCCCAGATACTCGTGCTGCGGCAGCTCGTGGCGAATGTAGTCGGCGTAGCCGAGCTCGCTCGCCGTCCGCACGCCGTGGGCGAGGATCACATGCTCGTATTGCTCGTACGTCTCTGGATCGCGGATCATGCTCATGAACGGAGCCAGACCCGTGCCAGTGCTGAGCAGGTAGAGCCGCTTGCCAGGTAGCAGGTGGCTAATCACGAGCGTGCCCGTCGGCTTCTTCCCGACCAGAACTCGGTCGCCCGGCTTGAGGTGCTGGAGTCGCGAGGTGAGCGGTCCGCCCGGCACCTTGATGCTGTAAAACTCGAGGTGTTCCTCGTAGTTAGCGCTAGCAACGCTGTACGCACGGAGCAGCGGCTTGCCCTCGACCTCCAGCCCGATCATCACGAAATGGCCATTCTTGAAGCGAAACCCCGCGTCTCGCGTGGTTTTGAAGCTGAAAAGGCTCTCGTTCCAGTGCCGGACTTCGAGGACGGTCTCCTGATGGAGATTGCTCGTCGGGGTGCTCATGCCCCTCTTTGTAGTTCCACTTGACCAATCGGTAAAACGGGATATTCCGTTAATACTATTCGTTATAGCCGATATGCGATTCACCCTCCGTCAGCTCGATGTCTTCCTGGCAGTGGCCCAGCACGAAAGCGTGAGTCGCGCTGCGGACGATCTGGCGATGTCGCAATCCGCGGTGAGCAGCGCGCTCGCCGATCTCGAGCGCCAATTCGAGATTCAGCTGTTCGAGCGCTTGGGAAAGCGCGTGCAGCTGAGCGGGCTCGGTCGCTCGCTTAGGCCGAGGGCACAGGCCCTGCTCGAGCAGGCCGCTGAGCTGGAGACCGGCCTCAGCAACCAGAGCACGGTCGGGTTATTGCGAGTCGGCGCCACGCTCACCATCGGCAACTACCTGATGGTACCGGAGATCGCTCGCTTCATGCGCGAGCACCCCGGCGCTCGCGTGACACTCGACGTCGCAAACACCGCCGAGATCGTCCGCCAAGTGCTAAACTTCGAGATCGACATTGGCTTGATCGAGGGCGAGCTGCACGAGCCCGAGCTCGAAGTGACGCGCTGGCGCCCGGACGAGCTAGTCGTCTTTTGTGCTCCCAATCACGGTTTTGCCAAAAAGCGCTCGCTCAGCGACGCTGATCTGATTCGCGCCCCGTGGATCGTGCGCGAGCCCGGTTCCGGCACCAGGCAGGCTTTCGATCGAGCCATGCACGGCATCTTGTCCGAGCTCGAGATAGTGCTCGAGCTGCAGCACACGGAAGCTATCAAGAGCGCGGTCGAAGCGGGCCTGGGTGTCGGGTGCGTGTCGCGAATCGCGCTCGAAGAAGCCTTCAGCTACAAGACACTTGTGCCCTGCCGCGTGCCGCAGCGCGACTTTCATCGCTCATTCTATTTGCTGGTGCACAAGCAGAAGTACCAAAGCGCGAGCATGCGCAAGTTGCTCGACCAGTTTCGCGAGCGGGGGGTTTCCTGACTGGTTCTGCCGCGCTTTGCCTCCCTGTTTGTTGTGTGCTCTCGTGTCTGCAACTCTGAAGTGGGAGGAACTGCCATGCGCCGACTGCAGCTTGTAACTTTTACCGGTTTTTTCAGCCTAAGCGGCCTTCTGGGTTGCTCCAGCTCAATCTCGGGGCCCGGCGCCAGCAATGCCGGGATGGGCGGGGCGTCGCAGGCTCAAGGCGGTGCCTCCGCAGTCGCCGGGCAAGCGGGTGCGGGTGCGGGTGCGGGTGCGAGCGCGGGTGCGGGTGCGAGCGCGGGTGCGAGCGCAGGCGCAGGCGGAGGCGCGCCGAACCCAGCACCCGGCGCTAGCGCGATGATGAGCGCAGGCTGGCTGTACACGATGGGGAACAAGATCTTCGTGTCCAACGGAGCGAGCCCCGGCACGCCTTGGATCGGTCGCGGGGTGAACGTAGATGACCTGTTCCTCTGCGGGTACAACTACACGCTCCAGACGCCTGACGCCGAAGCCCTGCTCAAGACCGAGATGGACGGCTTGTTCAGCGCTTGGAAGCCCACGTTCGTGCGCATGTCGCTGGGCATGTCGAGCTACCCGACGAAGGTCAGTTGGCTGACCGATGAAGCCAAATACAAGACGCCAATGACCGAAGTGATCCGAGCCATCGGCGCGCACCCGAACACCTACGTGCTCGTCACGTTGCGCAGTGACGTGACCATGGTCGGCCAGGACCCAGGCAACGCCGAGCCCACCGGCATTCCCTCAGATGCCACGAATACCCCGGACAAAGCGCAGTTTCCCACCGGCACGGACGCGGTCTACGTGGCGCTAGTCGACACCTTTGCGCACGACAATTTCGTGCTGTTTGGGATCACGAACGAGGCCGGGGGCAACCGCGCCAGCTCGGACGAGATCACGGCCGCCATGGGTCACGCCGTGAGCACCATCCGCGCCGAGGAAGACAAGCTCGGCGTGCCCCATCACTTGGTCTCGGTGCAGGGCATCGGCTACAGCGGAAACATCGGCTTCTGGGACAAGAAGCCGCTCACGCAGGACAACGTCGTGTACGAGCTCCACGGGTACCCGCCGAAGGTCGAAAGCTACACCTACGCAAACATCCCGGTCATCATCGGCGAGTACGGCAGCTTCGACGCCGCCGGCCCGAGCTCGTTCTTCCAAGACTTAGAGAGCAAGCTGATCCCGAGCTTGGCCTGGGACTTCGACCCGTACAGCAACTGCGCGCCAGATTTGCTCGACATCACCCACGACGCCACGAAGCTCAACCCGAATGATTGGGGCAAGAGCGTGCAGGCCTACCTCACGAGCCACGCGAAATAGCTGGCCGGAGCCGCGACGAGGGCGCGCTCCTAGTCACTTGCATGATGATAGTTTATGTCTTAGAAGGCTTCGCATGCAGCGAAAGAGCTTTGCGGACATGGAATGCAACATCGCCCGCTCCATCGAAGAGGTGGGCGACGGCTGGAGCCTGATGATCCTGCGCGACGCGCTGCTCGGCGCGAGGCGTTTTCAAGAGTTCGAAGCTCGGCTTGGCGCGCCGCCGACCACGTTAACCCGGCGTCTGCACGCGCTTACCGAGCGCGGCTTCTTCGTGCGCCGTGAATACGAAGCTCATCCGCCGCGTGAAGAGTACGACCTGACGGAGAAAGGCCTCGATTTCTTGCCCGTGCTGCTCTCGCTCGCGGCTTGGGGCGGGCGCTGGCTGTCGCCCGGCGGCGCGCCGTTCGAATTCGTCGATCCGGCTTCTGGATCCACGATCGAGCCCGCCTTGGTCGACGCCCGCACCGGCCGCAAGCTGACCGCAGGGACCGTCGGTTTGCGCCCAGGGCCAGGCGCTTCAGCAGAGTTACGTCAAGCCATGAAGGCAGAGCATCCCGTATTCGGTGCTTGCGAACGGGGTGCGCTGTGAGGCGCGTCGTCGTCACGGGGCTGGGCGTGGTCTCGCCGTTGGGCTTGGGCGCAGAGCGCAGCTTCTCGGCGCTGCTCGCCGGGCGCTCGGGCATCAGTCGGCTAGAACGCATCGACGTCAGCGATTTACCCACGAAAATCGCCGGCCAAGTGCCGCGAGGCAGCGAGCCCGGCCAGTACGATCCGCTGAAGGTCGCGAACGCCAAAGAGCTACGCCGCTACGACGAGTTCATTCTCTTCGCGCTCGCGGCCGCTGACGAAGCCGTCTCCGACTCCGGCTTCAAGCCGGAAACGGAGCTCGAACGCGAACGCGCCGGTGTGCTCATCGGCTCCGGGATCGGCGGGCTACCCAGCATCGCGGAGAACGCCGTCAAGCTCGAGAAAGAGGGCCCGCGCCGAATCTCGCCGTATTTCATCCCCGGCAGTTTGATCAACGAAGCCTCGGGCGTGGTCTCGATTCGGCACGGCTTCAAGGGCCCGAACCACGCGGTGGTCACGGCCTGCGCAACCGGGGCACATGCGCTTGGCGACGCCGCGCGCCTGATCGCGCTGGGCGACGCCGACGTGATGCTCGCTGGCGGCTCGGAGGCGGCCACGTGTCGCCTCACTCTAGCGGGCTTCGCGATCATGCGCGCCATTTCTACCGGCTTCAACGACCGCCCGCTGGAAGCGTCTCGGCCGTGGGACCGCGCGCGTGACGGCTTCGTGATCGGCGAAGGCGCAGGCGCGTGCGTGCTCGAAGAGCTGGAGCACGCAAAGCGGCGTGGCGCGCGCATCTATGGCGAGTTGGTCGGCTACGGGCTCTCCGGGGACGCGCATCACCTGAGCGCGCCCGATCCACAAGGGGACGGCGCACGCCGCGCCATGAGCGCGGCTCTTTCCCGCGCTCAGTTGAATCCGGATCAAATCGACTACATCAACGCGCACGCCACCTCGACCCCCGTCGGAGATCCTGTTGAGATTACGGCCGTCAAAGCGCTGTTCGGTACGCACGCCCGCTCGCTCGCGATGTCTTCGACCAAATCTGCCACTGGCCACTTGCTCGGCGCTGCCGGCGCGGTCGAGGCCATCTTCACGCTGCTCGCCATGCGCGACGGCGTGCTCCCACCCACGCTCAACCTCCACGAGCCTGATCCCGACTGCGATCTCGATTTAGTGCCGCACGAGGCTCGCCCGAAGCGCATTCGCTATGCCCTGTCGAACTCGTTCGGCTTCGGCGGCACCAACGCGGCGCTGATTTTCGGGCCGCCACCTTGAGCTCGTGTATCCGGCGCACAACGGCCGTGTAGGATATCCACTTAGACTGAAGACAGACGTGGTCATTAGTGCTGGCCGCGACTACTACGCCCGACACGAAAAAACT
>DATCFJ010000341.1:0-3049 GCA_036509605.1 Polyangiaceae bacterium
CGGCGAGCGTGAGATCTCCCTCGTTTTCACGATCCTCGTCATCGACCAAGATCACCATCTTGCCGGCCCGAATGTCGTCCAACGCGGCGCGCACGCGCTCCAGATGTTCCGGCGCGATATCCAGCCCACGTACCGACTGCACTACTGTTTCGCTTTTCATGACTTACCCGAGCTTGCCTCGTGTTCGAACCCAGCACGGCGAAGGGCGTCCTTGAGCCCGGCCTCCGACGAATTTCCAGCAGAGCCGCTCACTTCCAAGAAACGAACCGCATAGCGCGCCAGCGTGTCGACCTCTAGATTGATCGCAGCGCCGGGCTTCAGCTCGCCAAGCGTGGTCACGCTCAGCGTGTGCGGAATCACCATCACCTCCAGCTCGTCGTCCGAGACCGCGTTCACGGTCAGCGAGACGCCGTCCAAAGTGATCGAGCCTTTGACTGCGATGAAGCCCGCGAGCTCGCGCGGATAGGCGACCGACAAGCGCTGCGCTTCGCCCGCGGGTGTGACGCGCACGAGCTCGGCTACAGCATCCACATGACCGCTGACCAAGTGCCCGCCCAGGCGGTCGCCAACTTTCAGCGAGCGCTCCAGATTCACTGCGCCGCCCACAAGCAGCGCGCCGAGCGTGGTCTTGCTGGCGGTTTCGAGCGAAACGTCGGCCTCGAAGCTACGCGCGTCCGAGCTCACGACCGTGAGGCACGCGCCGCTCACCGAAATCGACTCGCCGAGCACGAGCGGGCCAAAGGCGGACTCCACGACCAAGCGGTAACCGGGGCCGCGGCGCGAGCGGCGCGCGAGCACTCCCTTCAACTCGACGAGGCCGGTGAACATGCGTAGGCCCTCACATAGCACGAGAAAAGCGGTTACACGGCGCGTCCGCAGGCCTTTGGCTTGCGCCGCTCGGCCCAGTCGGGGAAAACAGGTGCCGTGCCGGACGCTTCCCAGAATGAACACCGCCTAACTGCGCGGCGCGTTTTCTTTGGGCTCGCGGCGTTCGCTGGCCTGACCGCGCTGGTCACGGGCGTCTCATGCGGTCCGAGCGTCCAGTCGATCTACGAAGGCAACGTGCGTTTCGAGCATTGCTACAAGCTAGACTTAGAGGTCGACACCGCTCCCACGCATCGAGAAGCGTGTTGGAAGGAATGGCTAGGGATGTACACCTATGGTCAACCGCGTGACCGGATCGAATATGCGCGTCGTCGCGCGCGTTCGTTTGCGACCGGTGATCTCGATCGTCCGAAGCTCGACATCGGTGATTCAAAGAAGGGCGAGGCGCGACAGTTCTATTTGGTCGTGCCAGCTCCTACCAGCGTCCACGCGCCGCCGCCGCCGATCGCCACGCGTTGGTACGGCGACGCGGGAGCCGCGCCTGCCGCCCCGACGGTCACGCTCGCCGCGGCTCCCGGAGACAAGTGCGGCAACGACTGCCGAGAGACGTTCGAGACGTGCGCGCGCCCCTGCGATCCGGATGCGGGCAAGCTGGAGCCCGGTTGCAAGGCCTGCGACCCGGACTACAAGGCCTGCATGAAGCGTTGTTTTCAGTGAAACGCGTCGGCGGCAAGCCTCGCGAAAGGCTCCCGCCACGTTCACGAAAAGTACAACACGGCCAGAATAGTGTGCCGGCAGTAGTGATCACGGCGTGCCGGACACAAACCCGAACAGCGATTAAGTTGACGAATTGCTCACCCCTCCGGTAACCACTCAGGCAGCACGATGACGCGGCACCCAGCACTCAGCGCGCTTTCCCCAGCTTTGGCCACTCCGCTTCCGCGAGTGCTTCGCCCACAGCGCGCCGTACCTTCGGATGCGGTGCGGCCGACGCGCGCTGAAGTGAACCTCGCCAATCTGCGCCACAATCTGCGCTTCGTGCAGCGTGCCGCGGGCGGCGCGGCAGTGTGGGCCGTGCTCAAAGCGGACGGCTACGGCCACGGCGCGAAAGCCGTTGCCCGCACTTTGGAGCGCGCGGGCGCAAACGGCATCTGTGTGGCTTTGCTGGAAGAGGGCATCGAGCTCCGCCAAGCCGGCATCCAAGTGCCGATTCTGATCACGGGCGGTTACTACGGCCGCGCCTGGGGCGAGCTACTGCGCCATGATCTGACGCCCGTCGTTCACGACCCCGCGCAGCTCGAGTCGATCGCGGACGAGGTGAAGTTCTCCGGCGCGGAGCCCCTGAATATCCACGTCAAAATCGACACCGGCATGGCACGCCTCGGCATCCTTCCCAAGGAAGTGCCCGCCATGGCCAAGGCCCTTCACCGCTTCCCTGAGGTCAAGCTGCAAGGCTTGATGACTCACTTCGCCTGCGCTGACTCCTCCGACCCCGAGTCGATCAACCACCAACTGGATTTGTTCGAAGAAGCGACGGCCGCCATGCGGAGCGAAGGCATCTCCCCCGCGATCCGCCACGCCGCCAATAGCGCCGCGCTGTTGAAGAGTCCCCGCTCCTGTTTGGATGTGGTTCGCCCGGGAATCGCGCTGTTCGGCGTAAACCCGAGCGTCGGCGCCTGCCCTGAGCTCCGCCCCGTGATGCGCGTACGCAGCGAAATCGTGGCGCTCCGCGATCTGCCCGCGGGGTCGCCCGTCGGCTACGGCGCAACCTTCCTCACCACGCGACCAAGTCGCATCGCGACCGTCCCGGTCGGCTACGCAGACGGCTTCAGCCGCTCGCTGTCCAACCGCGGCTCACTGCTCGTGCGCGGTAAGCGCGCCCCCGTCGTCGGCGCAGTCAGCATGGACATGACCATGCTCGACGTCACCGAAATCGACGACGTGCGCATCGGCGACGAATGCGTCGTCCTCGGCTCCCAAAAGGGCCCCCTTGGCCAAGACGAAATCTCCGCCGAACAATTGGCCGCCCAATTAGGCACCATCCCGTGGGAGGTCCTGACCGACATCTCGCGTCGCGTACCGCGCTTCTATCGAGAGCCTTGAGTTTTTTTGTTGATGGTCACGCGTGACGGCTGAGGTCGGCGTGGCCTTCGGCGTCTCTTTGCGTTGAGAGCTGCGCAGACCGCCCCGCGACTATCGATTGCGGGTGAAACAGCAGGCGGCC
>DATCFJ010000342.1:0-5656 GCA_036509605.1 Polyangiaceae bacterium
CCGCTTCACTCGCTCAAAAAGCCTGTACGCCGACGGGGCCAGAGCTGTGCTTCAACGCCACAGACGACAATTGTAACGGCATCATCGACGAGGGCTGCGGGCTGCGCACGGGCCTCGTGCAGTTCGCGATCGCTTGGGACGAGCCGAAGGCCGACGTGGATCTGCGCGTGTTCGACCCGAGCGGAGAGCTCGTCGAAGTTGGGCGTCCAGCGCGCAGTGGTTTGGTCAAAGAGCGGGACTGCCCCGGCCGAAATAACGAGTGCCGCGGACAAAACCTGGAGAACGTGTACCTGGGCGACGGGGATCCGTTGCGAGGGGAATATCGCGTTCGGATTCGACTGGAAGCACTTGGTGGGGAGAATCCGCCGATTCGGGTGGCTTTTGGTGCGCGTGTAGGTCCGAAAACCTATTCGGCGACCGTCTCGCTCGACGCACCCGAGGCGGAGCAAGAGCTGATCTTTCGCTTATGAATCCGAACGAAACCCGAGCGTTTATGCGGGTGCTCTGGCTTGCCCTGCGGCCGATGCTATTGTACGGAGTGAACCCGCCGCAGTTAACCGCGGCAAAATCAGAGCAAAAGCCATGGGATCTTTCAGCCCCGTACATTGGGTCATCGTTCTAATCATCGTCCTGCTCCTGTTCGGACCGGGTCGTCTCGCCGGCGTGGGCAAGGGCTTGGGCGAAGGCATTCGCTCCTTCAAGAAGGGCCTGAATGAAGACGCGGACGAGCATCCGCCGGCGGCAGCGAAGCCCCCGGAAGAGACGAAGACGCTGCCTGAGAACCGCAGCAGCTAGTTTCGGCGCTCGCTGAAACGGCAAAGGCCGGTCGTTGTCGACCGGCCTTTTGCGTTTGCGGCAGGAGGCGGAGCGCGGTCTAGCTTGCGGCTTTGGCGCGCTGCAGCTTGGCGCGCTCGCGCAGGTACTCGATCACCGCGGGCAGGACGCTGAGCGCGATGATGGCGAAGATCACCAAGTGAAAGCGTTTGCGCACTGGCTCTAGGTTGCCGAATAGGTAACCGGCCGGGACGAACAGCGCTACCCATGCCAGAGCGCCGATCACGTTGAACGAGAAGAAGCGCCGGTACTGCATCTTGCCGATGCCGGCCACGAACGGCGCAAACGTACGGACGATCGGAATGAAGCGCGCGATGATGATGGTCTTGCCACCGTAGCGTTCGTAGAACGCCTGCGTCTTCAGCAGGTGATCGCGATTGAGCAGCTTCGAGGTTTGGCTGCTGAAGACCTTGGGGCCGACAGTCAGACCGATGAAGTAGTTAGTGGCGTCGCCCAGGATCGCAGCGGCGAGCATCAAGGGCAGCACGAGCGCGATGTTGAGTCCGCCCATCGCGCACAGCGCTCCGGTTGCGAAGAGCAGCGAGTCCCCGGGCAGAAACGGCGTTACCACGAGGCCGGTCTCGCAAAAGATGACCGTGAACAGCAGCCCGTACAGCCAGCCGCCCATGGAGTGCGACCAAGACACGAGGTACAGGTCGAGATGAGACAGCACCTTCCAGAAGCCGAGCACGTATTCCAAGCGAGCACTCCTTCGGGGCACCGAGCGTGCCCGAGACCAGCGAGAGTGCCTCGTACGGCGTAACCCGCCCGGGGGCAAGCGCGTTTGCGGGCGTTTTTTAGCCAATTTGCGGGCTTGTGCTTCGAGCCGAGGGCTGCTCCAAATGACGAAACCCGGGAGGTGTGCGAGATGCGTTCAGTATTTCTGAGCTTGTGCGTAGTGACGGTGGCGTTTTCGGGCTGCGATTCGAGCGATTCGGGAACGGCGAGCGGTGACGCCGGAGCCGCGGGAGCGCCAGACGTTGCTGGCGGCGCGGGTGCGCCTGATGCTGCTGGCGCGGCAGGCCTCGCTCCGGTTGCCGGAGCCGGCGGTGAAAGCGCGTGCGCGACGTCGGGTACCGGCAGGCTCAAGCTCGTAGTGAGTGGGCTACCGTCGGGCGTCGATCCGAGTATCGAGCTGCGCGGTCCGGACGGATCGATCGTCGCGACTAGTCCGACGACCTTGGATGACGCGCCTAACGGGACCTACACGCTGACGGCGAACCGCGTCTACGACGCGGACCCGATCGTGCGCACCGCGTATCAACGAGCGCCGGGTACGGCCTGCTTGGGTAGTGGCGGACTCGACCTGAGCGTTGTCTACGAGAAGATCCCGAGCAGCAATCAGCTGTGGGCGCTCAGTGGTCCGAGCGGCGCGGCGCCCGTGCTCGGCTTTGATTCGAGCACGCTGGCTGCAACCGGCGCGCCGCTGCCGGGCAACATCGTCGACGTCCCCGCTGGCAATTCGTTGGCCTTCGACTTCGACGGCAACCTTTGGGCGGGCGGCGCGACAGTGGGCGATCCCGTTGTGGTGCGCTATCCGGCGTCCGTGCTTGGTGGCGGCCCGGGCGCTGCGGACCTGGCGTTCACGGTGCCGGCCATCACCTGCGTGCCAGCGATCAAAG
Organism: Polyangiaceae bacterium; assembly: GCA_036509605.1. Taxonomy (GTDB): domain Bacteria; phylum Myxococcota_A; class Polyangia; order Polyangiales; family Polyangiaceae; genus PMG-095. The sequence goes on from DATCFJ010000342.1 coordinate 2,457, forward strand.
GCATTGCACTCGACGCGGCGGGCAACCTTTGGCTGAGCACGTGCGACACGAGCGTTCTGCGCATCGCCCAGAGCGAATTCATACCGCAGGCCGACGCAACGGCGCGCGACGTCGACCCGAGCGTGACGCTGTCCGGCCTCAGCGTGGCGACCGAAGACCTCGCCTTCGATGCGGCGGGCAACCTGTGGCTGGCGAGCCAAGACAAGGTGCTGCGCTTCGACAAGGCACGCCTCGCGCACGACGACACAGCCGCGCCGGACCTGACCTTGAGCGTCACTACTGACGATGTGACACCGAAGGATCTCGCCGCAAATTTCCTGGCCTTCGACAAGACCGGCAATCTGTGGGCACTCGACTTCGCCGCCAACGTCGTGTTCGAGATCCCCAAGGCTGCCTTAACGGGGACAGGTGCGAGCATGGCAATCGCACCCAAGCACGTCGCGGTTGACGTTCAAGCCGTGCTCGGTCGCCCAGCATTCGACGACGGCGGTGCGCTGTGGCTGCCGCTCGCCAAAGGCAAATTCGGCAAGCTCACGCCGGCGCTGCTCGCCGTGAACACCGACGCGGGCGCGCCCACTACGCCAGCCGTGGTGATCTCTAGCGCGGCTGTGGACTACGCGGACGGCTTGGCGTTCTTTCCAGGAGCCCAGGGCTTGCCGTTGGCGAGCGCCCAGCCCTGAAAGTCGCCTTCTTCGGGCGCTCGATTCGGGTTACTCTGACGGGTAGTGTCCGAAGTCCTCGCCAGAGTCACGACGCGCACGCTGGACGTGCCGCGCGGTCCGGACGTGGTGCATCGCATCCGGGTGCCGCGCGCCTGGCTCGAGTCGGGCGAGGTCGTCGAGTTCGAGCTGCCACGCAACTTGTCGTGTGCTGCATGTGACGGTGGCGGTTGTGACCAGTGCGAGCGCTCTGGCGCGATCACGCTGCGTGGGCGCGAAGAGCCGCCGGAGATCTTGAACGTGACGCTGCCGGCGCGTCAGCCCGAGGCCGACGGTGGCACTCGTGGAGTCGTGATTCGCATCCCCGAGCAAGGGGGCTTGCCTCCCGTGGAGAACGAGTTCTTGCCGCGCGGGTTACTGCTGCTGCGCGTCGAGCCGGCAGAGGTTGCTGACCCCGGGGTGTCGCGCATTGTCCCACCGGCGCCCATCCGATCGCTCCGTGCGCAGCTCTCGCTGCGCATCCCCAAGCCCAGCCCGAAGCAAGCGCGTGTGCTGGTTTTCGTGGCCGCGGTAGCGCTGCTCCTGGCGCTCGCTTTGCTCGCATTTAGGCGGCATCGTGGGCTAGGTTAGGCGCGATGAATCCCGTGGCCATGGCCCTCATCATCGTGACTCTGAACGCGGTGTTTGCGGTGAGTGCCTGGCGCCGCTTCAACCTGCTGAAGGTGGGCCAGCAGAGTTGGGAGAGCCGGCTCACGGAGATCCCGAAGCGCTTGGGCCTGGTCTGGGTGTTCGCCTTCTACCAAAAGAAGATGCGCTACTACCTGGCCGCGGGTCTGGCGCACCAGTTCATCTTCCTCGGCTTCGTGGTGCTCTTGCTGCGCACGCTCGTGCTGTGGGGACGCGGGTTTTTCCCGGGCTTTAACCTGTTCGTGCTCGGGCCGGAGCCGATTTTAGGGGTTCCGCTGGGCGCCGCGTACGGCTTTTTCAAAGACGTGTTCGCGAGCTTGGTGCTGCTCGGCGTGGCCGTGTTCGCGTACTTGCGCGTGGTGCGCCCGCAGAAGCGCATGACGCTCGGAGTCGAGGGTTTGGTCATCCTCGGCATCATCGGAGCGATGATGATCGCGGACATCACCTACGACGGCGCGAGCACGGTGTTGCTCGGCCGCTTCGGCAGCGAGTGCAAAGCCGGGGCAAGCGAATTTCCGTGTAGCGCCATGGCCACGCTGATCGCTCCGCTGGGCACGTCCGAGGGCACGCTCAGCTGGCACTTGGCTGAGCCAGCGGGTTCGCTGTCTGCCATGCTGCTTTCGGGGCTCGGCTCAAGCGTGCTCGTGGTGCTCGCGCACATTGGGTTTTGGACGCACACCACGCTGGTATTGGTGTTCCTGAATCTGCTGCCCTACACCAAGCACTTTCACATCATCACTGCGATTCCGAACGTTTTCTTGGGTGACACGACGCCGCGCGGTCGCCTGCGGCCGCTCGCGCCGTCGACCGAAGCGTTGATGGCCGCGGTCGAGAAGGCCACTGAGGGTGAGGACTTACTGAGCGCGCGCATCGGCTATGCGCGCATCGAGCATTTCACCTGGAAGGACATGCTCGATTTCTACACCTGCACCGAGTGCGGCCGTTGCTCGGACAATTGTCCGGCCTTCACCACGGGCAAAGTGCTCAGTCCCAAGCAATTCACGCTCGATCTGCGCAACCACTTGTACGGTCGCCAAGAAGAGTTCTTGGCGCTCGCTTCGACTGCCGGCGCTGGAGGCGGCGCGGCCACGCCGAGCGAGCCAAGCGCCGAACCCGCGGGGGCACCCAAAGAAGCCACTGAAAGTGCGAAACAGGCAGAACCCGCGAAGATCTACAAGCCGGTCGATCTCGTTCCGGGCGTGATTCACGAGGACGTTCTGTGGGGTTGTACTACGTGCCGCGCCTGCGAAGAGCAGTGCCCAGTGAACATCACCTACGTCGACAAGATCGTGCAGATGCGACGTAACTTGGTGGTGATCAAGGGCGAGTTCCCGAGTCAGCTCGGTAAGCCCTTCGAGGGCATGGAGAGTAACGGTAACCCGTGGAACCTGGCGCGCGTCGATCGCGCCAGCTGGTCCGAGGGGCTCGGCGTGAAAGCTGCCGCAGATAAGCCGGATGCCGAAGTATTGTTTTGGGTCGGCTGCGCGGCGAGCTACGACGACCGCGCCAAGAAGATCGCGCGCAGCACCGCGCAGCTCCTGCTTGCGGCGGGCATAGACTTTGCGATTCTCGCCGAAGAAGAGACGTGCACCGGTGACCCTGCGCGCCGCGCCGGCAATGAGTACCTGTTCAGTATGTTGGCCGAGACCAACGCAGCGACGCTGAACGGCTACAAGGAAAAGGGCGGCGTCAAGAAGATCATCACCACCTGCCCGCACTGCTTCAACACGCTCAAGAACGAATATCCCGACTTTGGCGCAAAGTTCGAGGTCATCCACCACACCGATTTCATGCTTGGCTTGGTCGCGGAGAAGAAGCTCGTTCCGTCGAAGCCGGTGCGCGCGAAGGGCGCCT
>DATCFJ010000343.1:0-12758 GCA_036509605.1 Polyangiaceae bacterium
CGTGCGCCTGGTGTCCGTCGACGGCAGCGAAGTCGCCCGTGGCCTGACCCGCCTCGGCACCGTCGACGTCGCGCGCGCGGCCGGAAAAAAGGGCCCCGACCTCGAAGCCTCCTTCGGCTCCAGCGCCGCCGAGCTCGTCGTCGTCCACAAAGACGACCTCGTCGTCTCGGGCTAACGCTCGACGCTGCGACGCTCGCCCACTCCGCGCTGGAGATTTTTATGATGGTTACGCGCCACAACGTGGCCCGTCAAAGCCTTCGGCGTCGCGGACGCTGGAACGCACGGCAGCGCACGCCAACACTGCTCCGCAGCCGAGCGCGCGCCAACAGTCTCCCCAGCTCGAAATCCAAGTTTGAAGTCGTGAATTCGCACTTGGATTTGCCGCGCGCGGAGCACCCGGCGACGGAGGGGGAGTGGAGCTGGGGCTCCGCGGCGGCGGAGCCGACGCTTGGGGCCCCGGCCGCGCGCAGCGCAGCGAGCACGGCCGCCGCTCCGCGGCGTCACGCGCGCGGGGCACCACCCATGCTCGGTCAGCTTGGACACTGACGAGCTCGCGGCGCTGGGTGCGACAGCGTGCGCCGAGGTGCGATACATCGCGCGGCTCGCTTCCGAATAAACCAAATCTCGGACGTAGATCTTTTGTCAGAACTTTTGGGCGCGCGGGCTGTCAGTGACTTGCAGGTGCTGTCTTTGAGCCGAACTTGGGTTGCTTGGGGAGCGCTCACGCTCTCGGGTTGCGCGCGGCTTTTTGGCGCGCCGGCGGCTGTTCCAGTGCCTGCAGCGCTGCCCAACCAGTCGACGCCGATCTTGGGCGACGCCCAGCCGCCCGCGCTGACCAACGACGATGACTACGCCGTGCGCATCGTCGTCGGGTCGGTGACCTGCTCGGGCGCCCTGTTTCAGGACGATCGCGTGCTCACAGCGCATCATTGCGTGGCCGCGCGAGCCAGCAACGGCAGCGTGCTCAGTCGCGACGTGCACCCCGAGCAGGTTCGAGTCGAGCTGGGAGGGGATTACCTGCCGTGGGGCGAGGTCGCAGTGCGCGCGGTGCTCGCCCCGACCTGCGGTTACGTCTCCGGAGACGGAGATCTAGCGGTGCTCGTGCTCGAGCGCCGCTTGGTCGGCATCGCAACGCGGCCCGTGCGCCTCGAGGCCCCGCCCGGTAAGCACGACCGCATCGAACCCATCGGCTTCGGGCGCTGCGCGTTGTCCGCGGACGGCGTGCACCGCAAGCATCGCGCGGGCGGGCCGATCGAGCTCGTCGCCGAAGGTCGCTTCCGGCTGTCCGCCGCGATCTGCCCGGGGGATTCCGGCGGGCCGGCAATCAGCGGCGAAGCCGGCGATATCCTGGGCGTGATCTCCGCCAGCGCCATGGACGGCGACGAGCTCACCCGCGACCGTTCCGAATTCGTGCGCGTCGATCGCTGGCGGTCCTTGTTCGCCAACGCCGCACTGGTTTCCGCTGGTACCAGTCCGAGCGAATTGCCGCCAATCGAATGTAAGTGAGCCAGCGCCGCAGCGCCTCAGCGTCGTCCCGGCCGCCGCGTTGTCAGTGGAGCTCGAGACGCGCTATGTTCTTGGCTCATGGCGAAGTTCCTGCGCCTCACCGCTTGGGCTTTGCTGATCATCGCCGCGTTAATCGGCGTCCTGCGCGCCACGGCGATCCGCTGGTGGCAAGTGCCTGTCGGCGATCCGTACTTCGACGCGTCGATCGAGCCGACATTACACGGCGGGGATTGGGTCATCCTGTGGCGCGTCACCCCACCCAGCGGTGGCGACCTGGCGCTGTGTCCTGAACCAAAAACGAGCCGCCCCGTGATCGGCCGCGTCGTCGGCGTGCAGGGCCAGCACGTAAAAATGATCAGGGAAGCGTTGATCGTCGATCAGAAGCCCGCGGACAACGACAGCCAGTGCGACAAATTTACGACCCGTGATCCCGCTTCGGGACTCGACGTGCAGCAAGGCTGCTCGACGGAGGTCGTCGCAGACAAAACGCACATGATAGGTATGGTCAAGGACGGTCTAGCCAAGCCGGCCACGGCGGATCTCGATGTGCCGGCCGGACAGGTCTTCCTAGCCAGTGACAATCGCCAGTTCCCCTGGGACTCGCGCGACTTCGGCGTGGTCGAGCGTTCGACCTGCAGCGAGACCGTAGTGTTTCGGCTCGTGAGCAAGGACGGTTTCTTTGACGTCCCGAATCGCTTGTCGTTGATCCACTGAGCACGAGTGCTAGCGTGGCCCTGCTCGATGGGTCACGCCGCGCTCGAGGTCGGGATTGTCTGCGGTCGGTGCGAAACCTTCTCGCCGATGGGCGCAGCCCGCTGCCGCGCCTGCGACCACGATCTGTCGCTATTTTCGGCCGATCAACCGAGCCTTCGACCAGGGCCGATCGTGCCGCAGCTAGAGGGGCGCGACAAAGCTCGTTCCAATTCGAGCGAATTTAGGGGAGGCTCCGGTCTAAAGGCCGGCGTCGCATCGCCGTCAGCACAGTCTCAGGAGGAGCAGATGGATCAGGCTAGGTACTACGTGTGCGAGTCGTGCATGACCCCCGTGCCGAGTGGTCACAAGTTCTGTGGTCGCTGCGGTGCACCGGTGCCGGACACGATCCTCCACATGTCGCCCTCCTTCTACAGCGACATGCAGGACGCCGCGAAGGCGCGCCTGATCCTGATCCGCGGTGAGGGCATGGACGGCTTGAGCTACCACCTCAAGGCCGACCAGCACGTGATCGGCCGCCAGGGCCAGCTCGAGTTCCCGGACGATCCGTTCATCTCGCCCAAGCACGCGAACTTCTTCTATCGCGACAGTCGCCTTGTCGTGCGCGACGAAGGCTCGCTCAACGGCGTGTACTTCCGCGTCCGCGGCGCCGTCGAGATTTCCCCCGGGGACACGTTCCTCGCGGGCGAGCAGCTGTTCCGTCTCGACCCGACCCCCAAAGCGTCCGACGGCGCCGACCCGGACGGCACATTCTTCTACTCGTCGCCCAAGTACCCGAGCGCGTTCCGCCTGAACCAAATCCTAGAAGGCGGCGCCATCGGCATGACCGTCTGCGCCCGCGGCTCGTCGCTGCAGATCGGTCGCGAAGACGGCGACCTCAACTTCCCGAGCGACGTGTTCCTGTCCGGCAAGCACTGCACCGTCGAAGAAAAGGAAGGCAAGTTCGTGCTCACCGACTGGGAAAGCCGCAACGGCACCTACGTGCGGATCAAGACGGAGACTGCGCTCACGCATGGGGATTATGTGTTCATTGGCAGGAAGCTGCTGCGCGTGGAGCTGAATAGTAACTAGCGGGTCGGAAGAGTCTTGTTCTCTTTCGAGACTTGAATTGTTTCTGGCCTAGCGGCGTCGGGTGGCTTTGTGGCCGCCCGCGCTGCGCTTAGAGATCGCATGCGCCTGGCCGGTCAGTTCTCGAGGGCCTAGCCTCGATCGCGGATCGTGATCTGACGCGCTTCGCGATCCTTGACGAAGGGATCCTCCAAGACTTTTCGCTCGTTTTGGTGCCGGGCATGCGGCTGAGCTGCCTGGCGCACGCTGGGGCGTGAGCGTGCGGCGCTCCGCGCGCACCGGAGACAAGCGGGCGGCTGTGCTGTTTGGCGCACGCTTGAACGCGCGAGGCGTGCGGCGCTCCGCGCGCACCGGGGCGGCCGGAGACAGAGAGGAGACGCGGAGGGAGCTTTGAGATGCTCGGGGGATGCCTTGCCCGCCACCCAACCAATGCAAAACTTTTCATTCGGGATTGGCGCGCGAAGCGCGCTCTTCCGCTCTTCTCTTGGCGCGAAGCGCGCTCTTCCGTTCTTCTCTTGGCGCGAAGCGCGCTCTTCCGTTCTTCTCTTGGCGCGAAGCGCGCTCGCGCCGGGCGCGCGGAAGGCATTGCAGCCGAATGCCCGGAAATACGTCGAGCCAAAAGTCTTGGCACGATCCCTTCGTCAAGGATCGCGAAGCGCGTCAGATCACGATCGGCGAATGAGATGGAGGCCCACGAGAACTGACCGAACAGGCGCGTGCGATCTCTCAAGACGCGCGAGCGGCCGAGCGCATCTGAAAGCCGCTAGGCAAGAAACTCAAACTCTCGCGCCATCAATCCCCGGCCGGTCAAACCCCATCAACCCGCGGCTTACGCCGCCTGCGCCTCTTGCGAGCGGGCTTGGCGTCGGCAGCGCTCGTACCCGCTGCGCTTAGCTCGCCGGCTTCCATGGGCTCGCGTTCGCCGAGTGCGGCGGCGCGCAATTCGACGACGTCGCGCAGGGCCGGGTAGAGATTCGTCTTGGCGAAGCGGCCGGTGCGGCCGGCTTCGACACGGGGCATCAGGGCGACGATGCGGCGGACCGCGTCGGCGATGCGACGGGGCACATTGAGGCGATCGACGATCGGCTCGAGGAAGGCGTAGGCGGCTTCGACGCGGTCCTTTTCGCCGGCGCAGGCTTCGCGCATCGGTTCGAGCAGGAGCATGGCCCAGAGCACGGTGTCGTCGAGCGGCGATTTGCGCTCGAGCGTCGTGCGATCGACCTCTTGCAGGATACGCCACACGCTGTTGTCGTCCTCCGGCAGGTCCGCGAGGTACGTCGACAGCTCGGGCAGAAGCACGTCCAGTACGCCCGTTTCCCAGGCGAGCCAGAACGCTCGCCGCGAAGCGCCGCTGCGGAGCAGCCGCAGTACTTCTTCGAACAGCCGCGGGCGCGCCGCCTTGCGCAGTGCGCCGCGGCACTGCACGATCGCGTCGTAAACCTCGGGGGTGATGCCGAGATCGAGCTGCGCCGCGAACTTGATGGCGCGCAAAATGCGCACCGGATCCTCTTGGAAACGCACCACCGGCACGCCGATGGTGTGCACCGCGCGACGCTCGACGTCGGCCATGCCGCCGACCCAGTCGAGCACCAGGTTGTGCTCTAGGTCGTAGAACAGGCCGTTGATCGTGAAGTCGCGCCGGTATGCGTCCTGATGAGCGTCACCGAAGACGTTGTCGTTGCGAATCAATAAATCTTCGCTCTCGCGCGCGTCCTCATGCTCCGGAGGGCGCCGAAAGGTAGCGGTCTCGATCACCTTGCCGCCGCCGAACAGCACGTGCACCAATCGGAAACGACGACCGATGATGCGCGAGTTACGAAACAAGCGCCGCACGTCGTCGGGGCGCGCGCTGGTGGCGACGTCGAAGTCTTTAGGTGAACGGCCGATCAGCAAATCGCGCACCGCGCCGCCGACCAGGTACGCTTCGTAACCGCCGCGAGTCAGCCGCTTCACGACCTTCGCCGCGTCCGGATCGATGCGACCTTCTTCGAACTCGACCGAGTACTGCGCAGGCTCGGGTGCGCCATCACGACCGAAACGCGGGATCGCAGGAGCACCGTCCGGTTCGAAGTCCTCGCTGTCATCCGCGCGCGCCTCTCGAGGACGGCGCCCGTGACTAAGCTCCGGACTTACCGGCTCATCGGGGGCTCGTGCCCCGCCCTTCGCGGGACTGCGTGAAACCATGGGCCGAATGTTCCGCATCACTTAGCACAGGCCGGGGCCGGGGCGCGCGGCGCGTGTGCGAACTGCCCGGATTTTGGGCTCGCCCGCGGCGGACTGGTACTCCGGTGCCCAACCGAGCCAGGGCCCGGCAAACCACCGGATCCTCGCACGGACCGACGTGCCCGCGCGCCGAAGGCCAGGGGACGGCGCCCATTGCTGCGCGATTTCGCACGTCTGGGCCGGACGCCCCGTTGGGTGAGCCCTCGAGATCGGCCTCGTGCTCGTCGGCCGGTGGCAGGCCGAGCAGCCACTCGGGCTCGAGCCCGACATGCTGCAGGGGAGTGCCGTCGGGCAGGGCGACCAGCAGGGTGGTCAGACGCAGCACGCCTTGGCCCGACTGGTCATCGAAGTACTCCTGGACGCAGCCCTTGCCGAAGGTGTGGGCGCCGAGCAGCGGCCCTCGGCCGTAGCTGTCGATAGCCCCCGCGATCATCTCGGCCGCGCTCGCCGTGTAACCGTCGACTAACACCGCGACCGGGCCCTTCCACCCCGAATCGACCTCAGGTGCCGGCGCACGCATCACCTCGCTGACGACTCCGCGGTGGATCAACGGGAAGCTTGGCACACCGGGCAAGAACAAACCGATCGCGGCAGCAGCACCGTCCGTCGAGCCGCCACCATTGCCGCGCAGATCGAGCACGACGCCCACGGGCTCTTCTTCGTCGCGCGCGTTGCTGAGCACGTCCGCCAAGTCGTCACCGAGGCTATCGCCGACTTCGCTGACCGGGATCACCAAAGCCGAGCCTTTGCCGTAACGCACGCGGCGGGGCGCCAGCGGCTCACCCGCCTCCGTGCCGTCTTGCGGAAAAGCGATCGTCAGGTCGAACGGTGCGCGGCGCGCGGCACGCAACACGCGCACCGCCCGCACGCTCTGCCCGCGCGGGGGCTCGACACGCGCCAACTGTTCCACTTGCTCCACGCTGAGCCCCGCTGTCTGGATCCCGTCGACCGACAGCACGAGGTCGTCTATCTCGAGCGGCGCGCGCGGCGAGTCGACGATGCGTGCGCCGAGCGGCGTGCGCACCATGTTGCCCCACAGCGTGGGCTCGGTGGCGTCGACCGGATCGCCCTCGAACAGCGCCCATTCTTCCTCGACAGGCGCCCACTCGCCGTGCGGATCGATAGCCGGCACGTAGGCGCGAACCGCCGCGGACAGCACGACCTCCGACCACTGCTCCGCGCTTAGATCAGGGAAGAAACGCGACAACGCCGCGCTCGCGGGAGCGTCCGCAAGCTCCGGCGCAGCCTTCAAGAACTGACCGACTCGCAGGCCCAAGTCCGCCGCCAGTTGTCGCGCGGGGTGCGCCACGAGCTCGTCTTCGAACGCGGGCTCGGTGACGCCGGACAGCGCGCTAGAAAAGCGCACCACCGGCGCCTCGGTGCGCGCCTGCTCGAACACGCCGCGCAAGCCGTCGACCCAATGCTTGGATTCGACCGCCAACGCCAACGCCACCGGGCAGGGAGCGTTTGGGTTGGGGCTCTCGAGCTCCGCGAGCAGAGCCGCTGCGCGAGCGTGCGCCGAGTCGGCCAACGGCGAGTCGGGCGCGGCCGACCACAAGCCGTGCGGATCGAACCAGTCCACCCACAGATCGGCAAAGACCGACGGCGACACCCGAGCCGGTTCGGCTGGCAAGCGCCGCCGTACTTCCGCGACGATCGCCCGCGCCTCGGCACAGCGCAGCCGCGGAGGGTCGCCGCTCGGAGCTTGCAGCGGTCGCTCGGCCTCAGATAGCGGGGGCGCGTCAGCCACGGCGGCGGACAACGCCGGTTGGGCCGAGGCGGCGGACGCGAGGGCAGCGAGCGGCGGCCTGGACTTCAAAGCCTCGCCAGGATGGCGGCACGCCGCAAATCCGATGGCGGCTGCCAGCGTCGCGAGCTGCCTCCAGGCATGTCGTGCGCGCATCGGCACCGTGGGACAAGCATGCTGGACTGCTCGACGCGGCGCAAGTTACGCGCAGACGGCCGATCGGGCTATGGTTCGAAGCCGTGGAGCTGATGTCGCTGGTTCTGCTCGGCTGCCGCGTGACGGGGCCAGCCACGCTGTCGCCTGCCGCTGCGCGGCGCGCGCGGCGAGCAGCGCACGGCTTTCGCGCGGGGCTCAGCGAACACATCTTGGCTTGCGGAGGAAAAGCTTGGGCTGGCGTGCGTGAGGCGGACGCGCTGTACGCTTTTCTGGCGGCCGAAGGCATTCCGGAGCGTGCCTTGGAGCGCGAAGGCTGGTCTCGCTCGACGCGCCAGAACGCACACTTCGCAGCCAAGCTACTGCTACCTCGCGGCGTGTTTCGTGTCGGAGTCGTGACTTGCGACTGGCACATGCCGCGCGCTTTGAGCTGCTTCCGCGGCGCCGGCTTCGACGCACAACCAGTGCCCGCGATCTCACCGCCAGTTAGCGTGGCAGAGACACTGCTACGGCAAACCCGCGAGCGCGTCAGCTTCAACGTGGACAAGCTACTGACGCGAGGCTTCTCGAGAGTGTAATGCGCCGCGGGCTCTCTCTCATCTTACTGTCGCTCGTCGCGTGTCAAAGTCAGAGCGCCGACCCACGCACGCATTCGGTAGCCCCGGAGCGCTCCGCACGCCCTGCGACGGTCACTCGCGAAAGCCTATGGTCGGCCGAACAACGTCGAGATTCGGCGGCGATCGGCCGCGAAGCGCTGTCCAGCCGCGACGCAACCGTTCGGCGCGGCGCAGCACGCGCTCTAGCGCGTATCGCCGACGCGCGCGCCGCGGAGCTGCTCCCGCTGGCGCTCGCCGATGAAGATTCGGAAGTCAGCACCTGGGGCGCCTATGGCTTGGGTTACGCGTGCAAGGGTCGCGAAACCAAGGTCGTGCGCGCGTTGATCGCACGCGCGGCGTCTCTGTCGAACGACGCAGCACGCGGCGCTGCGTCTTCGGGTGGGCTCTCGAGCCCCGTAGAAGCCATCAGCGACGCACTTGGCCGCTGTGCGGGTCCCGAAGCAGAGAGCACACTGCGCGCCTGGCTACACGGGCCCAAAGCTCGTGCCGAAGCCGCTGCACTCGGACTTGGCCGGCTCGTCGAACAGAGCGGCAAGCTCGACGACGCCACCCTCGTGGCCTTGCTCGACGCCGCTGACCGCGCACAGGATCCCCTACAAAACGCGCTGTTTCCAGTGACGCGTTTGTCGACTGTCAACGCCTCGACCGGTGAGCGCGTGCTGGCGCTAGCTCTGCACTTGATCGCGACTCATGCTCCCGGCGCAGAGTTCGCGTTGCGGGCCTTGGGTCGCACAGGGGAAACAGGCAGCGCGGCACTCGGCAAGCTGCTCGCGGAGCCCGCGCTCGCCCCGGGTCTGCGTGCACAAGCCGCACACGAGCTGAGCATGCTCGGCGCCGCGGGCCAGCACCCGCTGTGGACGGCATTCGACACGGCGCTCCCGCAGAGCCCGAGCGACGCGGACTTGAGCGCTGAAGCCTATGGACCGTTCAGCGCGGTCCTGGACGCCTTGCAGCCGCCCGTCCTGAGCTCGGGCGCCAAGCTACAGGCTCTTGCCGAGCTAACCCTTGGCGCTCAGGACTCAGTCACTCTGAAACGGCGCAAAGTGCACGTGCGTTGTGCAGCCGCGGCGCTGCTGGCGGCAGTGAACTACCAGAACCCGCGCTTGCTCGCCTGCGATCCCACGAGCGACAGCCCGACACGGGAGCTTGCGGTGCTCGGCGTGCTCGGTCGAGACAAGCTACGCGGCGCACGAAAACAGGCCTACTTGCAGCGCGCCGGCGCGAAAAACACGCTCGTCCGCGAAGCGGCACTCGAGCTCATCGCTGAGCACGCCGAGCTCAGCGAGGCATACCGGGTGCTTGCCGACGCACTTGGCGCAAAGTCGCTGGGGGTCGTGGCGAGCGCGGCCCACGTCCTTTCACGCTACCCGGAGCGGGCAAACCGCGCAGTTGACGAAAGCAGCGACGCGCACGCCGCGCCAAAGCCCGATACCAGCGTCGTCCAGGCGCTCGGGCCCGCGTACACCGCGGCGCGCAATCAAAACAGCGTCGAAGTACAGAGCCTGCTGCTGGACGCGATCGGCGCGCTGCAGATCTTGAGCTTGAAGGAGTCGGTCAACGTTGCTTGCAGCAGCGACAATCCCACGCTGCGCGAGCACGCGGAGAAGGCGCTGCATTTGCTGGGCGAGCAGGCACGTCACTGCGACCTGTTCACGCCCGGCAAAGACTCAGGCAGCGGCCCGGAGCCGAGCACGGGTCGCGTATTGCTGAGCTTAGATACTGATGCTGGAGCTCTGACCATCACGCTCGACTCGGCGTTCGCGCCCAGCGCGGTCGCGCGCATTGTCGGCCTCGCTCGAGCGGGCTTCTACGACGGGGTCGCGATTCATCGCGTCGTGCCGGGCTTCGTGACGCAGTTCGGCGATCCTTCGGGCGACGGCTACGGCGGTGACGGCAAACCCGCGCTGCGTTGCGAGACATCGCCACTGCCGTTCCTCCGCGGCTCGGTGGGGGTTGCGCTGTCGGGCCGCGACACCGGTTCGAGTCAGCTGTTCGTGACTCTGGGCCGCTACCCGCATTTGGACGGCCAATACGCCCTGATTGGCCAAGCCGGTCCCGGCTGGGACAGGGTCAGCGCGGGCGACCGCATCGTGCACGCCGTAGTGAGCGCGCTGCCCTGAAAAAACCAAAAGTGCTAGAAGCGCTCCATGCTCCTCGCGGTCGACATCGGAAATACGAACGTGGTGTTCGGCCTGTACCGTGGCAGAAGCCTGGAGCAAACGTTCCGCGTCTCGACAGTCATCACACGGACCGATGACGAATACGGCGTGCTGCTGCAGCAGCTGCTTCAGCTGCGCAAAGTGCCGATGGACGCGATTGACGCGGCCATCGTTGCCAGCGTAGTTCCGCCGCTGACCGACGTGATGTGCGAAGCGATTCGCCACGCCTTTGCGCGCGAGCCGCTGGTCGTCGGACCCGGACTCAAGACCGGCATCCCGGTGCTGTACGAAAACCCGCGCGACGTCGGCGCGGACCGCATCGTGAACGCGGTAGCCGCGTTCGACCGCGTCAAAGCCGGCGTGATCGTGGTCGACTTCGGCACTGCGACGACCTTCGACTGCATCTCTCCCAAGGGCGAATACCTGGGCGGCGTGATCGTGCCAGGCGTCCAGGTGAGCTTGGAGGGCTTGGTTGCGCGCGCGGCGAAGCTGTCACGGATCGAGCTCGCCGCGCCGCCGCACGTCGTCGGCAAGAACACGACTCATGCGCTGCAGTCGGGCGTCGTGTTCGGCTACGCATCGCTGGTGGACGGCATGGTCGGGCGGCTCGAGAAGGAGCTCGGCTTTCCGGTGCAGGTGTTGGCAACGGGCGGCCTGTCGACGCTGATCGCCAAGCACACTGAGCGCATTCAGACAGTGGATGTGAATTTGACTTTGGACGGCTTGTGCCTGCTGCATGAGCGCAACGCGAGCGCTGTGGAAGCCGCCAGTGAGGCGGGCGCCGCCAAGCGCCGCGCAGGTCGAGCCCGGTGAAGCGGCGCGCACTGCTTCAAACCGCTCTCTCGTTTGTCGCGTGGTCCGCCTTCGGCTGCGACCGTTCCAGCAAAAACGCTGCGCCGAGCTCCAGAAAGCAGCGACTCGTTTCGCTTTCGCCCGCAATCACCGAGACCCTATTCGCGATCGGCGCAGGGCCGGAGCTCGTGGGTGTGAGCGATTACTGCAACTACCCTGAGGCTGCGAAAAGGTTGCCGCGCACTGGGACTGCGCTCACGCCCAACTACGAATCCATTGTGCGTCTGTCTCCGAGCATGATCGTGTGTGAAGCAGCTGCCAGCACTCCAAAGCGTGAGCTGGGCGCGCTCGGCGTAACCAAGTTTTTGCCCTGGCTCTCGCTGGAAGACATCGTGGCCAGCACGCGTCTGCTGGGCGCGCTGACGTCGCGTGCGCCGGGCGCAGAAGTACTCGCCACCAAGCTCTGGGACGGCCTGGCCGTCGCAGAAGCGCCGAACGGCCCGCGCGTGCTCGTGGTGCTCGGTGAGGGCACCGGCAAGCTAAGCGAGATCTACTTCATCAAAAGGAACTCAATCCACGGCGCTGCGCTGCGCGCCGCTGGCGCGCGCAACGCCGTCGCGGAAGATATTCCCGGCGTGCCTCGACTATCGATCGAAGAGCTATTGCGCTTGGACCCGGACGCTATCATCGTACTCGTCGCAGCGACCCCGGACGCGCCCAGCGAAGCTCAGGTCGTGCACGACTACGAAGCGCTGGAGCCCCTCACCGCCGTCAAGAATGGGCGCGTTGCCGCGCTCAAATCCGAAGCAGCGTTCGCCAACGGCCCGCGCATCCTGACGCTTGCCGAGCAACTGCGGCAGGAACTCAGCCGGCTGTTCCCGGCCTCGCTCGCGACTCATTGAACGCATGGCGGAGCTCGAGTTCCAAAACCTGAGCGTCAAGATCCGAGAGCGCACGCTGCTCGACTCGGTCACGTTACGCGTAGAGCGCAGTGACTTCGTGGCCCTGATCGGTCCCAACGGAGCGGGCAAGACCACGCTGCTGAAGGCTGCACTCGCGCTCCGCTTACCGACGAGTGGCAGCGTGCAGCTGCTCGGCCAACCAGTGTCCTCGCTCGACGCTCGCGCCCGCGCCGCAGCCATCGCTTGGCTGCCTCAGCACATCCGTGCCGACGAACCGGTAACCGGGCTCGACTCCGTGGCAGCCGCGCGCTTTCGCTTTCGTGAAAGCCATGTGCAATCAATCCGGGCGGCGGAGCGCGCGTTAGCTCGAGTCGGCGCCAGCAGTTACGCCGGGCGGCGCATGACCGAGCTCTCCGGCGGCGAGCGGCAACGCGTCGCGTTTGCTTGTTTGGTCGCACAAGAAGCACAAACGCTGCTGTTCGACGAGCCGGCGAACCACCTAGACCCTGCCCAACAGCTCGAGATGTACCGCCTCTTGGGCGAGCTTTGGCGCGAAGGCCGCAGCATCGTGTGCATCAATCACGACGTGAATTTGCTGCAGCAGGTCGGGGATGCTGCGCGGGTGCGCGTCGTCGGTCTGCGCGCGGGTCGCCTGGCATTCGAGGCTCGGCTCTCCGATAACGCGTTGCCGGCAGAGCTCGGTGCGCTGTTCGGGATAGAGATGGCCGCGCTGGAGAGCAATGGGCAGCGCTTCATCGCGCCCCGTCTCGGGAGTCGCTCGTGAAGCTCCGTGCATTTTTGTTGGTCGCGCTGTGCATCGCGTTGCTTCTGGCAGCGGTTCTGGTCGGCCCGCAACTTAGCGGGTTGGAAGGCTCGTTCA
>DATCFJ010000344.1:0-3622 GCA_036509605.1 Polyangiaceae bacterium
CCCCGCTTCGGCACTTTCCCCATAGCGGCCCACAACTCCACGCTGCTGCCCCGGACCGGCCCCGTTCAACTGGACGTTTGCTCGAACGCCCTGCCGGGACTACACCGTCTTGCTCGCGTTCAAGCAAACGCCTATTAGTTATGCCGACTATTCGTTCGACGAAGACCGCGCTCTATCGAGGGCACGGGGTTTTTCGCCCGCGAGACGTGGCAGGCCAGGGCGTTTCACGGACAAGCATTCAGCGGCTCACCAAGTCCGGAGCCCTGGAGCGAGTCGGGCGGGGACTCTACGTTCCAGCGGACGCAAGAATCACCGGCCACCACACCCTAGCGGAGGCGGCCAAGCGGGTACCCGGTGGCGTTGTCTGCCTTCTGTCCGCTCTAAACTTTCATCGGCTGACGACGCAGAGCCCGCACGAGGTGTGGCTGGCGATCGATGTGAAAGCGCGGAAACCCAAAACGGATTGGCCTCCTCTACGTATCGTTCGGTTTTCAGGTGCTGCGCGCGTGTTCGGCGTTGGGATTCATGTGATTGAGGGCGTCGAGGTAGGCATTACTTCACGCGCCAAAACGGTTGCGGATTGTTTTAAGTACCGCAACAAGATCGGTATAGACGTGGCGGTGGAAGCGCTTCGTGAGCACCTGGGCAAGCGAGGTCGGTCGATGGATGAGCTTCAGCGTGCCGCCGATGTTTGCCGTGTCGGCCGCGTGATTCGCCCGTACATCGAGGCGCTTGCATGAAACCGACGGCGCGAAAGAACATCGCGCACTCCGTACGCGATCGACTGTTCAAGTTGGCGAAGGCTCGCGACCGAGGACCCTACGACGGCTTGACCGTGATCCCTCGCTAGCGCCCTGGAGGACCCGCTGCCTTCGCCGCCAGGGCGGCCTCCAAAGCTGGAATCGCCGCTAAGTCTTTGGGGCGGCCTGCGGCTCGCTTGCTGGCGAGGATTCGCTCGAGCCCAAGTACGGGGATGCTGATACCGTCGATTTCGTGCTCGGTGACATGCTCGAGCTCCTCCGAGAACGCCCGAAGCCCGTCTGCGGTCAAGACGATGGCGAGCTGCTCGAAGCCTTCGCCGCCGAATGCCGGCGGCTGCATGCCAAAGCCTGAAACGAAGAAGCCACCGGCATCCCGGGCGGCACTTGCGACTTCTGGGTCCATGGCATGCTCGAACCACAGATCGATATCCTGCGTGGCCACGGCGGCGCCTTCGATCAGCGCCGCTCCGAGACCAATGATCATGAAGCGCACTCGGCGCGCGAACTAGAGAGCGAAAGAGCGCCTGCTCAGCGGGCGCGAGCGCGCAGCCTTCCACGGCTCAGCCCCCGAGCTAGGCGTTCACTCGGCGATAGCTCGAGGCAACGCAGCGTGTGATAAACATCGCCAGCGTCGATTCCCGGATTGGCCTCCGCAATGCGATGGGCTTGCGCCCAAAGCTGCTCAGAGTGCAGTGCCCAAGCGCGCTCGGTTTCGGTCAGATCGGCGAGATTTGGGTCCATGTCGATCGCGGGCTAATTTTGCCACGCATTGCGGCCGAGCGATGCGTGGCCCTGCTCTTAGGAGAGCCGTGCTGGAGCACTTGCACAAAGGTAAAATAGATTTATGCTTTACTGCATGCCCCGTCGAGCCGTTTCTGGTCATCGGCCGGACCGCGACGCCCTGTATGACTTCGCGGCTCCGCAGGCTGGCTATTTTTCGATTGGGCAGGCACGCGACGCGGGTTTCTCGAAACAGCTACTTCAGTTCTACCTGCGCGACGGCCGCATCGAGAGGGCCGGCCGCGGGATCTTTCGTCTGCGCCACTTTCCCTCGACCTTCGGGCAGGAGGATCTCGTGCCTGTCTGGCTCTGGACGGGTCAAGTCGGAGTCTTCAGTCATGAGACCGCGCTCTCGCTCCACCAGCTGTCGGACGCCCTGCCTTCCAAACATCACGTAACGCTGCCGCTCGCTTGGCGAACGCGCCGGCTTCGAACGCCGAAGGGAGTCGTCCTGCACTATGCCGATCTGAGCGCCGACGAGCGCGAGTGGTCGGGTCCCGTGCCTGTCACCACGCCACTGCGAACGATTGAGGATGCCGTGCGTGATCGGCTGGACGCAAATTGGGTCATCCAGGCCACCCGGCAAGGCGTGAGGCGCGGGCTGTTCGTGCGGCGCGACGCCGTACGCGCTGCTGCCCGCGGCGAGGAACAGGCGGCCTCATGAGCCGTACATATGCTTCACCCGAGGCGTTCAAGCAGGCGCTCGAGTCGCACATTCGCACTGCGGCACAGCAACGGACGATCTCAATCGTTCGAATGAGGCAGCGCTTCATCGCGGAGCGCCTGCTCGTTCGACTGCAGGCGACCCTCGGCGATCGTGTTATCGCAAAGGGCGGGCTTGTTCTAGAAATGCGGATGAGCGGGGCTCGCACTACAAAGGATCTCGATCTTCGCTTGAGTGGAAGTGCGGTATCTCTGCTTCAAGTGCTCGAGACGGCGGTGTCCAACGACCAATCGGACTGGCTCAGGTTCCGCATCCAAACAGACGACGCGCACCCGACCATTGAGGGCCAAGGAGTGGTCTACGAGGGGCATCGTTTTGTAGCTCGCGCGACGCTTGCGCGAAAGCCCTATGGAGATCCATTCGGTGTCGATGTGGGTCTCGGTGACGTGCTCACCGAAGGCCCGGATGTGGTCGAGGGCTCCGACGTGCTGAACTTCGTCGGTGCCGAACGCCCGCACTTTCGAGTTTATCCGCGCGTTGCACACGTCGCCGAGAAGCTGCACGCGTACACGCTGCCACGCGTGCGAGAGAACACGCGCGTGAAGGACCTTCCGGACCTCGCGCTCCTTGCTACGACCGGTCCCTTCTCTGCCGCAGCATTGCGCGCGGCCTTCGAGGCGACGTTCCTCGTACGCGGGACGCACGCGCTACCCGATCGCCTGCCGCCCCCGCCTGCCACGTGGGTTGCGCGCTACTCGGCGATCGCGACGAGCGATAGCCTCAACTGGAAGACACTCGACGCCGTGTATGCGGCGGCCCAGGCCTTTGTCGACCCGGTGCTCTTGCCTCTGGAGGAATTAGGGAAATGGGAGCCCGCTACGTGGCAATGGAAGCCCGTCAAGCGCGATTGACGGCTCTCGTCCGGTCAGCGTGCGCCGGCTGAGTCCGAATTTGGTCGAGTGGCCATCTCCAAATACGCACACAACGCATTCACCAACTGCATCTGCCGCGGCGTTTTGCAGCGCACTCTCGTTAGTTCCGGGTTTCCGACGAGGATCACCAGTGCTTGCGCGCGTGACGTCGCGACGTTCAGCCGATTGAGGCTGTACAAGAACTCTAAGCCGCGCGGCGCATCTTCCGCGCTGGACGATGTCATCGAGTAGATGACGATGGGGGCTTCGGCGCCTTGGAATTTGTCGACGGTGCCGACTGGTACTCCCGCACTGCGCTCGTCGCCGTCAAGCGTCACTCGCAGCAGATCAACCTGGTCGTTAAAGGGTGCTACGACCATGAAGTCACCAGCCGTGAGCGTCTGGGTCTTCCCGTAGACCGAAGTCCATTTCTTACCCATAAGCTCTAGGATCTGCGCCTTCACGATTTCAGCCTCCTCAACGGATTCCGTTACGTTGTCTGCGTG
>DATCFJ010000345.1:0-6449 GCA_036509605.1 Polyangiaceae bacterium
GGGCGTGGCCGTTTGGGGCGGCGAGGACCCGCCGCACGCAAACAAGCCAAGCATCAGAGCTGAAACGCAGGCCGTGTGCTGCGCGGTGCGAACGGAAGTCATGACTGAGCTCGCCTATTGCATAGCATCACTCCGCGGCCACCGGCTCAGCGTTCGCCACGATTCCGCCACGAGCTTTGCGGGGAATCTCCTCAGCGGCTGCGCAGAACCGCTCGATCTGCCGGCTATCAGTAAAGCATCTATCCACACGGAGGTTTCCGGGATGCTCAAATCGCAATTTTCCGCGTTTTCACCTGCGTCGCCGCTGACGCTCGGCGCTCGCCTCACGTCGCCCGACACACATGGAGCGGGGCACGAGCTCGGCCGCGGTGCGGCGGGCTTGGGTTTCGCGGCGCTGTACGGTCTGGCGCTCGGTGTGCGCGGCGGCGGTGCGTCGTTGCTGCAGCACGCGTTCGGCGCGGCATTTGGTCTGGCGACCGTTGGACAGCTGGCCGTGCCGTCGCTGTTCGTGGCTGCGCTCGGCGCG
Organism: Polyangiaceae bacterium; assembly: GCA_036509605.1. GTDB lineage: Bacteria > Myxococcota_A > Polyangia > Polyangiales > Polyangiaceae > PMG-095. Next base: position 527 of record DATCFJ010000345.1, read on the forward strand.
TTGCTGCTGGGGGCCGGTGCATTCGGCGCGACGTTAGCCACCTCGCGCGGCGGCGTGCAGCTCTTGTATTCCGGGGTGAAGCGGCCGCTCGCGTTGCTCGCTACCTTGCTGCTGGTGTTGCCCGCGCTGCACGGGCTCTCGGTGGGGCTCGGTCGACCGGTCAGCTTCTCCGCGATGATTGGACTGGTGCTCGCGTCGGCTGCGCGGGGCGCTTTGGTTTTGGTGGCACTCTCGCCCGTCGTTTGGCTGTGCTTCGACGGCGGGCTCGCCTATCAACCCGGGGTATTACTAGCGACGGTGTGTTACGGCTTGGCCGGCCTTTCGGCGCTCGAGCTGCTCCTGCACGGCGTTGGCCGTGCGGCTCGCATTCGCACGCGCCTGTTGGTCGTCAATCTGCTGGTCGTGCTGGTGCCTTCTGTTGTCGGCCGAGCCCGTGCGCGAGCAAGGCCTGGTGCGCGGCGCGGTCTACGTCACGCGTTCGACCACGCCAGTCCTGCAAGAGATGCACCGCATTCGGCGCGGTCTGACGCTGGTGCTAGGCGTTGCGCTCGCGCTGACGGCGCTCCTGACTCTCCTTCTGGCGTGGACCCTTTCGCGCCCACTCGAGCGCTTGGCACACGCCGCGCGGCGCATCGCAGCCGGCGACGGTGGCGGCGAAGTGCCGGTTGCCGGTGGTGGCGAAATCGGCGAATTGGCCGAGGCTTTTCGAGAAATGACGCGCAAGCTCGAAGCGCGCCACCGCTACATCTCGGCCTTCGCCGCCGACGTCGCGCACGAGTTCAAGTCGCCGCTGACGTCGATCCGCGGCGCCGCCGAGCTGCTCTCAGAAGGCGCTGCCGACGACCTAGAAGCGCGGCGTCGCTTCCTCGGCAACATCTCGCCTGACGCCGCGCGGCTCGATCGCTTGGTCTCTCGGCTGCTCGAGCTCAGCCGCATCGACGCCTCCGAGGAATCAGCAGTGTTGGTCGACCTCGTGCTAGACTACGCTTCGAGCGTGCCAGTGATCTTGGCGCGTCCGGCGGATCTTGAAGCTGCACTGCTCAACCTGATCGACAACGCGCTCAAGTTTTCGCCCCCGGGTTCGCCCGTCCACGTCGCCGTGGTTGGGCGCCCCGCCGAGGGCTTCGTGTCGATCACGGTCGCCGACCACGGCCCCGGCATTCCGGTGCAGCATTTGCCGCGCGTTTTCGAACGATTTTTCACGACCGACGCGGACCGCTCGGGCACCGGCTTGGGGCTCGCGATCGTAAAGAGCGTCGTAGAAGCTCACGCGGGCTCGGTGTCGGTCGAGTCGAGCCCCGAGCAGGGCAAGCGTTTCTGCATGCGTTTGCCGGCGCGCTCCGCTTGACTGAAAGATTTGCCGAAAAGGGCGCTTGAGCCGCGCGCCGCGCGCGCTATCGTCCCCCGGTGCGAAAACCGATTCTAGTCGTGCCCGAGCCCGGCGCCGAAGCAGAAGAAGAAGATCTGACGTCACGCACGGACCTGCGCAACGAGCGCAAGCGTTCGGAAGCCGCCTGGGCAGAGTTCGCCAAGACCCTGGTTACGATCAGCGAGCGCCACTTGCTGCGTATGGAGCTGAGTGAGGCCGTGCTGAGCGTGGTTCAAGACGCGCGCCGCATCAGTAGCCCGGGCGCCAAAGCGCGCGCTCTGCGCCTAGTACGCCAGGAGCTGCGCGGGCTCGACCTCGGTCTACTGCGCGAACGTCTGGAAGACTTGTCGCACCCGAATGCCCGCCGCGCGTCGACTCCCGCGGACGACTGGCGTCGCAAGCTGCTCGACGGCGGGGAGACAGAGCTGGCGGCGTTCGTCGAAGAGCACCCGCGTGCAGACCGGCAACGCTTGCGCACGCTACTCCGAAATGCTCGAAAAGCGGCTGCGGCTTCGAGCAACAAGGCGCTCGGGATCCTGACTCAGGCGCTGCGCGACGCGCTCTCAGCCGGTTGAGGGCGCATGCTCGCTCGGCTGATATTTTTTTGCGCCGGAACGTTGCTCATGCTCAAGATCTTCGCGCCGCAAAAGTTGAAGGCATTCGGCAAACAGGTTGACCGCGTAGTCAACGCGACGCTAATCGCGCTCGGCCTCGTGTACTCCGTACAGATTGCGCTCTACTTGTTCTCCCACCATTGAGCGCGCTGCCAAACGCAGCGCGCCGACTCAGTCCATATTCTGCAGCGCCTGCGCGAACGCGCGCGATAACTGCTCGAGCGTGCGGCGATCGAATGCCTTGGACCGCAGGTAGTTGACATCCCAACGCGCCTCGCCGCCGAAGGTCCAATCCCACGTTCCGGAGGGGCGGGTCGAGATGCACAAGGCCGTGCCTTGCTTGCCGGAATCCATTCGGTAGTCGGTGCCGTCAATCTCGACCTCGACAAGGGCGGGGCTGTCGTAGTTCACGGGCGCTGCTGGGAGACTACTCATGTGTTCAGTGTAGGCCGAAAGCGTGGCCGTTTCCAGGGCTAGCTGCAGGTCCCGGTCGTTTTGGCGGGGGCATATTGCCAGAGCGCTTGGCGGGCCTTACTTCATGCAAAGGACCGCATGCTCTCCCTGCTATTCGACGCGTACTCGGTCGTGGTGCTCGTTTCGGTGATCTGCTCGTGGATCAACCTGCCACCCGAGCACCCAGTCGTGCAGGTCACGAGTCGTTTGACTGAGCCCGTGCTGGCGCCCATTCGGAGGGTCTTGCCGAGCGCGGGGGGCATCGACTTCTCGCCGATGCTGCTGCTGTTCGCCCTGCGCCTAGCGCGACGGCTGCTGCACGCCTGAGCGGACGACATTTTTCGTTAAACAGTGGCCGCTCCGGTTGGCAGCGGTCGCTCTGGGCCCATTCAGCCAAGAGGCCCCGGAGCGCATTCGTTTCGGGGTTTGCGTTCTCGCCGAGGTGGGACAATGGTCCCGCCGCGTGACCTCCCTGATCGGTTTCAGCATGCGTCGTTCCAGCCCCGAATTCTTGCTGCTTTGCGCACTTTCATCCGTTCTGCCTGCCTGTCACCGTTCGGAGCCTGCGCCGTCCGCGGCCGCCAAGGAAGAGCCCCCGGTCCACGTCACGACGGCTACCGCCAGCGAGCGGCTGATGCCTGAGTTCCTCACCCTTACGGGTAGCCTGCTGGCGGACAAGCAGTCGGACATCGCCGCGGACGCCAACGGCAAAGTGCTCACCACCAAAGTGGAACGCGGCCAAAGCGTGAAGCAGGGCGAGCTCTTGGCAACGCTCGACGCCAGCGCGGCTGCGCTCACCGCCAACGCCGCCTTGGCCCAAGAGCAACTAGCCAAGACCCAGGCCGAGGAGGCGAAGGTCGAGTGCGATCGCTCGAAACAGCTGTTCGATTCGGGGGCGATCTCGAAGGCTGAGTACGACCGTTCGGTCTCCCGATGCACGGGGACTCAGTGGTCCGTGGCCGCGGCGGCCGCACAACACGGCTCAGCCGCGAAAATGGTTGGGGATTCCGCGATTCGCGCGCCTTTTGCGGGTGTTATCGGCGAGCGCTACGTCAATGTCGGGCAATACGTACAGCCCAGCACCCGGGTGGTTTCGCTGTATTCGATCGATCCGCTGCGGCTCGAGCTGAGCGTGCCCGAGGCGAATGTAGCTTTGATTCGCCCTGATCTGCAGGTCGATTTCGAAGTGGCGGCTTACGGCGAGCAGACGTTCCCCGGCAAAGTGCGCTTCATCAGTCCCAACGTTCGTCAGGCAACGCGGGATTTGATCGTCGAAGCCGTGGTGCCCAATGCTGACGGCAAGCTGCGCCCCGGCATGTTCGCCACGGTTCGCCTGAAGACGGGCGAGAAACCCGCAGTGGTCGCGCCCATCGCCGCTGTGCGGAAGGACTTGGACCCGCCGCGCGCGTATGTGGTGCTCGGCGGGCACATCGAAGAGCGCGTGCTGCAAATCGGGGAGGAGCTCCAGGGCTTCGTTGCCGTGGCTAGCGGCGTGAAGGTTGGCGAAGCGCTGGTGCTCAATCCCACCAGCACCGTGCACGACGGCGTGCGGGTCGAGTAAGACATGCAATGGTTAGCTGAAATCTGCATCAAGCGTCCCATCTTCGCCACGGTGCTGATGCTGCTGGTGGCCGTGATCGGCCTGTTCGGTTATAGCAAGCTGGGTGTCGATCGCTTCCCCAAGATCGATCTGCCGATCATCACGGTGACCACTCGCCTGACTGGCGCCGCGCCGGAGGACGTCGAGACCGAAATCACCGACAAGGTGGAAGAGGCGGTCAACACCATCAGCAGCATCGACGAGCTGCGCTCGGTGTCCGCCGAGGGCGTATCGCAGGTCTTCATCACGTTCTTGCTGGAGAAGGACGTCGACGTCGCAGCGCAGGAGGTGCGAGATCACCTCAACGCCGTGATCCCGGAGTTACCGAAGAATATCGATCTTCCGGTCGTCACTAAGCTCGATCCGGATCAAGCGCCGGTGATGTACATCGCGCTCAAATCGAGCCGCCCGATCACGGAAGTGACGGAATACGCGGACAAGCGCGTGCGTCGCCAGCTGGAGACGATCGGCGGCGTCGGCGGTGTGAAGATTTTGGGCGGTCGCAAACGCCAGGTCAACGTCTGGATCGATCCGTTGCGTTTGCGCGCGGCCGGCGTGACCGCCAGCGACGTCCAGCGCGCCATCGATGCGCAGAACCTGACCATGCCCGGCGGCCGCGTGGACACTGGTCCACAGCAGCTGACTTTACGCGTGCACGGCCGCGTCGAAAGCGCCGCGGAGATTGGTTCGCTCGTCGTCAAGCAACAGGGCTCGCATCCGCTGCTCGTGAACGACCTGGCGCGTGTCGAAGACGGCGCCGAGGAGATCCAAAGCTCCGCACTGCGCAACGGTGACCCAACCGTGGTGATGGCGATCCGCAAGCAGTCCGGCTCGAACACCGTGCAAGTTGCGGACGAGCTGAAATACCGGCTCGGCGACCTGCAGAAGACGCTCCCGCCTGGCTACAAGCTGGAGATCGTGCGCGATGACTCGGGCGTGATTCGCACCAGCGTCGACGCCGTGAAGGAGCATTTGATCGTCGGCGCGTTCTTGGCCGCGTTGGTCGTGCTCGTCTTCCTCGGCAACGTGCGTAGCACGGTGATCGCCGCGATCGCGATTCCGACTTCGATCGTCGGCACGTTCGCCTGCATGTGGTTCGAAGGCTTCACGCTCGACACCATCACGCTGCTGGCCCTGGCGCTCGCGGTGGGTATCGTGATCGACGACGCGATCGTCGTCTTGGAGATCATTTTCCGTAACGTCGACGAAAAAGGCATGACGCCGATGGAGGCCGCGCGCAGCGGCACGAAAGAAATCGGCCTGGCCGTGTTGGCGACCACGTTGTCCTTGATTGCGGTGTTCTTGCCGGTGGCGTTCATGGCCGGCATCCCAGGGCGCTTCTTGAAGAGCTTCGGCGTGACCATGGCGTTCTCCATCGGCGTTTCGCTCGTGGTCAGTTTCTCGCTCACGCCGATGCTTGCTTCGCGCTGGTTAAAGAGCAAAAAGGAGACCGAGGGCGACAAGAAGACGGTCCTGGAGCGCGTCGTCGATACGGTTTACGGCCCGGTCGAGCGCCTGTACTCAGCTGTGCTCGCGTTCGTGATGCGGCACCGCTGGCTGATCGTGCTGCTGGCCTGCGCCACGCTCGGTTCCTGCATCCCGCTGGTAAAGGCGGCCGACAAGGGGTTTTTGCCGCGAAACGATGAAGCCCAAATGAACGTCGCGGTGCGTACTCCCGAAGGCACCAGCCTCGCGGCCACGCAGATCGTCGGCGAGCGCATCGCTCGCGAGATCCGCAAACTGAGCGGCGTGGAATCCACTCTCACCACTGTCGGCGATGACGACGCCGTGACGCAAAATCTAGCCCACATTTACGTGCGGCTCGTCGACCCTGGCGCGCGCAAGCAGAGCCAAGATGAGATGATGGACGAAGTCCGTCAGAAGGTT
>DATCFJ010000346.1:0-2063 GCA_036509605.1 Polyangiaceae bacterium
GCGATACGTGTGCGCCAGGCTCGCGCCCTCGGTCACGATATCGTTGATCAGCCACTTGCCGTCGACCTGGTGTACGACGTAGTCGATACTCACCGGCTCTTCGCGGTTGTTCTTCTTGTTGTGCGCGACCGTCCGCACCACCTTGCCCGCGTCGCCGTCTTCTTCACCCTTATAGTCAATCTCGTAGCCGAGCGTCTTCTTGATGTTACGGCGGTACGCGTTGCGCACCAGATCCTTGAGCAGCGCCGTGAACTCCGTGCGCTCTGCGGCGCTGCGTTGCTCCCACGAATCCTTCAGCGTGTATTTGGCAAGGTTCTCGTAGTCGAAGACGGAATCAAACGCGGTATCGAGCCGCTTCTCGTCCTCGGCAGACTTGGCCTTGCTCACGAGATCGCTCAGCTCGATCTGCTTGCCCTTGACGAAGTTCTCCGCCTCGGCGCCAAACGCGGGCAGAGAAAGTGACAGAGCAAACGCGAAGGCGGCGATGACTTTGCTGGTGCGACGAATGGTGATCATTGGGTCTCGGTTCGTTACCTATGTGGTCTCTTGCGCAGTTATACGCAAGGGGGGTGCCAAAGCTTCTCGGCAACGCTTCCTCGACGCAACTACGAGTATTTATTGAGCTAAATCCCAAGTCCAGCCTGGGTGTAGCGCCCGAGAGCAGCCCGTCAGCCTCGCTGTGGCAAGAGCGGCACGGTCGAAACGTTCATAGCGGCGTTGCCTCAGTCCGTGGCTGGGGGTTGAGAGCTGCGCTGAGCGCCCAAGTTGACACGAAAAGTCGCACCGCGACCCCGGCTGCTGTCAACCGCTATCAAGAAGCCGTGCTCGTCAGCAATGCGCTTGACCAGCGCGAGCCCCATCCCGGTTCCCTGCGAGCGAGTCGTAAAAAACGCGTCGAACAACCGCGCACGCGCGACCTCGTCGATACCGACGCCGCGGTCGGAGACACGTAGCCAGCTCTCGCCGCCGACGATCTCCACCGCGACTTCGACGGCATCGCCCGGGCTGCTGGCTTGCACGGCGTTGCGCACTAGGTTCCAGATCATCTGCCGAAGCTGGGCACCATCTGCCCAAACCAGCGCCGCTTCGGCACCCGAGTACGCGACGTCCACGTCGGAGACGGCTCGGCCGCTGCGCGACGAAAGAGAGACCACTTCCCTCGCGACGCGCGCGGCATCCACGCTGGCGAACATCGGCTTCTTCGGTTTGGACAGGTCGACCATGTCCGACACGAGATCGTTCAAACGGCTTGTTTCGCGCTGGATGATGTCGCACAAGCGCTGGTCTTCGTCGGACAGGCCGACCGCCGTGCGCAGCAGTTGAATCGAGCCGGCGATCGAACCCAGGGGATTCCTGATCTCGTGCGCCAAGCCGGCCGCTAGCCGGCCAAGGCCGGCCATGCGCTCTGCCTGATCGGCGCGCTCGGTCGCCGCAGCCAGCGCGCCACCCGTCCAACGCAAGCGATCGGCGAGCGTGCCCGCGAGTAGCGCTACGACGATCAACACCAGTAGATTCACCAGCAAGTAGAAGGTGAGCTCGTCCGAAGACAGGTGATAGATTGACGGCGGCTGATCGGGTGGCGACGACAGAAAGCCGCGCTGCAACGAAAACACCAGTGCGCCGTAAGCCACGGCGCCAGACAACGCGGCGAGCGTGGCACCACGCAGCCCCATCAAGCTTGCGCCGACCAGACAAGACAGACCATAGAAAGACGTCGCGCCGCTGGCGGCGCCGCCCGTCAAGTAGGCGATGACCGTCCAAGTGATCTGATCGAGAACGAGCTGCGCCTCGGCCAAACGCTCGATGTGCTGGCCGCGACGCAGCAATGCCGCGTAAACGCCAGTGAGCGCGAAGGACAACCCGAAGCTCGTCAGCACCACGCGCATCGTGAACGAGCCGAAGCCGAACTTGCCGCGCAGGTAGAACACACCGACCAAGCTCAGCGACAAGGACAGCAGCAGCAGGCGCGCAGCCGTGAGCCCGGCCAGCCGCCGTGCCAGCGGAGCCGAACCGAGCATGTCCGGGAGACCGAGTTTTAGGCGCATGCTCCGCGTAGGCGCACG
>DATCFJ010000347.1:0-4262 GCA_036509605.1 Polyangiaceae bacterium
CCGCGAATGGCCAAGTCGGTCGATGATCGCGGTCGAGGCGCCCGGCTGGCGAGGCGCGACGAAGGCGCATACTGCTGGTATGTAACTGAGGAGCAACAAAGCCAGCCGGGATGCATCGGCCGCGAGGGCGATCGACTTAGCCATTCGAGGGCCCTAAGCGCGCACTTTTCCGGACCGCACTCCGGCCGGGAGCGAGGCCCGAGCTTTCCCCAAGCTCGAGCCTCGCCGTACGCCGCTCCCCTCGTTATTCCGCCGCGCTGAGCGCTGCCGCCGCCCGCTCCAAAGCGACGGCCTCCTCCGGCGCTTGCGCGACGAGCCGCGTGCGGCTGTACAAGACGAAGTACACGATCGCCGCTGCTAGGAACGCCGCGGTTGCCCAGACCGCAGAGCGGAATTCCGGGTTGGCGAAACATGCGCCTAGCGCGACCAACGCCAGCACGGTGCCTAGAATCGCTCCGCCGATGCCGAGCGGGCTCTTGTACGGCCGCGCCAAGTCCTTACGGGTAAGCTTCAGCTTGATGTACGCGAGCATCACGATCGAATACGAGATCACCGCGCCGAACACCGCCATGTTGAGCAGCGCGGCGCCCAGTTTGCTTGTTGCGCCGAAGCTGTCGATCAGAAACACGCAGGCCAGGCCGATGGCTCCGCCTGCGAGGAGCGCGAGCCAGGGCGTTTTGTTCCCCTCCCCGAGAAAGAAGTGCGTCGCCTGCCTCTGAACCTGCTAGACGCGCTGCGCGCACTGAGCGCCAGCGAAACCTTCGGCAAAGCCCTGGGCGCTCAGTTCATCGACGCCTACACCAAGCTCAAAGAGCCCGAATGGCACGAGCACCACGCGCAAATCTCCCCTTGGGAGCGGCTGGCCACGCTCGACTGCTGACAACCTCATGTTTCGACGACTATGACTCCGGCCTGCGCGACGCCTGTGCAACAATTCCGTGCCTGCGCGGCGACCACTCGATTACTGCCTGAGGACGCTGTCCGGTAACTCATTCGTTTGGTCTGCTAGGGGCGGGGCGACGGCCGCTAAACGAGGCTCGAGCTGGGCGATGACGTCGAGCAAGCCGGCACGCAAACGCCCGGCGCGGATGCTCGCGACCAGGCGTTGTACCTCGGCTTGCCAACCGGCCTCGCCGAGGTGAGCGTGAATCGTCGCGTCACCGAGCAGCACCACGCGGCGCTCGAGCTCAGAGACGAAGATCAGCAACGCGGTGCGGCGCTTCGTGCCGTACAAGCCGCGCTCCGCAAAGAGCTGCAACGCGCGCACGTGAGCGGCATGCTCGGCCGCGCCCGGCGAGACGAGAAAGCGGTGCAATGGCGGCCAACCCAGAGCGAGGAAGCTGAGCGCGCCCACGGCCACTTCCATCAGCAACGCGAAGAGAGCCGAACTTCCCCGCCAGAAGTGTAGCGTCGCGAGCGCCGCGGCCAGCGACCAGAAGAGCGACACGAGCACACGGCCTTGCCAATGTTCGCCGCTGCGCGGCAGCACAGCGACGACTAGCTCCGCCGAGGTCGACTGCTCGACGCGCGCAATGGCGGCCTCGACCTGACGCGCGTCGCTGTCCGATAGCAGGGATGTCACCATGAGCCCGACGAACCTCCGCCACCAAAGCCACCACCGCCACCCGAGAAACCGCCGCCGCCGCCGAACCCCCCGCCGCCAAAGCCGCCGCGGCCACGCCCGGCGCGCGTCCTGAACAGCAAGAGGGGGATCAGAACCGGCGCCAAGAAAAACAGCAACACTAGCCAGCCGATGACATTCGACGCGCCGGATTCCGGCTGGTCGACGCTCGGATCTTTCAAGACGCTCTGCGGGACGTCTTCTCCGGCGGCCTTTGCTTGGAGCGCGTCGAATGCTTGGTCGATGCCTGAAGCGACGGTTCCGGCGCGCATCGCCGGCACGAGCAGGTTGCGAATCACGCGCGACGAGAAAGCGTCCGTGACGTTGCCCTCGAGTCCGTAACCGACCTCGATGCGCAGCTTGTGGTCGTTTTTGACAAGCAGCAGCACGAGCCCGTTATCTTGGCCCTTTTGGCCCAATTTCCAGGCTTCGGCGACGCGGATCGAGAACCCTTCGAGGTCGTCGCCGTCGAGAGAATCGATCGTTAGCAGTGCGAACTGCCTGCTGGTCTTGTGCTCGTAGTCGGCGAGCTTCTGCTCGAGCCGTGCACGTTCGTCAGCCGAGAGCATGCCGGCGGTGTCGTTGACGTGCGCGCTGAGCGCTGGCACTTCACGCGCGTGCGCCACTCTGGGTAGCTGCACGCACAAGGCGAGCAACGCGCCAAAAAACCAAAGCAGCGCTCTGGCTAAACCACGCGTTCTACGGAACCCGGTGAGCGGAGTCATTGGGACCCGAGGGCGCGAGGCGTCAGAACTTCACTTCCGGAGCGTTTTCGGCTCCGGGAGCGGCTTCAAACGTGGGCCGGACGGCCTTGTGGCGCATCGACGCGCCAATGCTGGTCGGGAACTTCTGCACCAGAGCGTTGTAGTCTGCGACGTCGTCGATGTAGCGCTTGCGCGCTACCGTGATGCGGTTCTCTGTCCCCTCCAGCTGTGCCTGTAGATCTCGATACGAGTCCGTCGCTTTTAGCTGCGGATACTGCTCGGCCACTACCAGCAAACGCGACAACGATCCGCCGAGCTCGTTCTGAGCGGCTTCGAATTTCTTCAGCTTCGCGGGATCGTCGATGGTCGAGCTGTCGATCTTCAGGCCTGCCACCTTGGAGCGCGCCTCAACCACCTTGGTCAAGGTGTCCTGCTCGAATTGGCCTGCGCCCTTGACGACGTTGACCAGGTTGGGCACCAGATCTGCGCGGCGCTTGTACTGATTCTGGACCTCAGCCCAGCTCGCTTTTACCGCCTCGTCCCGATCGATGACATCATTGTAGCCACAGCCGGCAAGCGAGGCCGACAGCGACACCCCTAACAGCAGTGCTAGAGCGGCTCGAAATGGTCGCCCCGCCGCAATTCCGCGCAAAACGCGATGCTTTTCCATGCTCCGCTGTAGATAAGTCGGCGCAGGATGACGGGCAAGGGCCGCGCAAGCAAACTGGCAGATGCTCGTTTTCGAGCAACCATTTCCTAAGGCGTTGCGAGCACGCAGGTCACGGCAGCAGCGCCGGCCGCGAAATTGCGCGTCCCCTAGTGGCCGAGGTCGTCGAGGTCCACATACAGCTGGATCGTGTACGGCTGAACTAGAGGACACATCGCGGTGCCGCCGACCATAAAGCTGCCACTCGTCGGGGAGGTCATTTCGTGGCCGTTCTTCTGAAACGCCTGCAAGGTGTTGTCGATTTCATTTCGGCCCCGTTGCGCTATTGAGAACCGCGAGATCATCGAACGTCAACGAGCACGCTGGGAGTCGCGCGAGGTCGGCCGAAGCCTGCGCCGTGACGTCGACATCGTGACCGTCGCTCGCCGCGTAGCCCATGAACACCGTTACGTGGCCGGTCGCCGTCAGATCCGCGAAGGTCAGCTTCGCTCGAGAGCGAGCAGGCGCCGCCGCTCGAGCTCGCGTGGTTCGATGAACCGCAGCCGACGACGACGGGCGCAAGGAGGACGGCAAAGGCCCAATCTCCGAAATCAGCGAAGCTCATTCGCCGCCTTCGTTGCGCCTTTGCGCCTCAGCTAGCGTCGGCGAAAAGGTTGCGCGCCTGCGCAAAGCGTGCGCTGACCGCGAGCGGATTCGAGGCGAAGGCTCGCTTTGGCCCGGGAGTTAGGCATGGCATGTGCGATGCTTGCTTGGACTCGTGAAAGGATCGCGATCATGTTCGAAAGCAATCTGCCCGGCAATGTCAGTCCCGCGTTGGCTCGGTTTGCAGACGTGCTGTGCATGTACGAGCTCGATTTGTTCAGCCAGCAGTTGAAATGCGTACTCGCCGGACCACCAAGTCCGCTGGAGGAGCGCGCGATCATGTTTCGACTCGCCGAGCACGCGGTGCGCGTTTGTGCGGTCGAGTTACTGGAAGCTCAAGACCAGAAGACGGACGCGGCTATTCTGCGAAGCCTGGCGCCGATCACGGATCAGGCGACAGCACGGGCGGCCAAGCTTGCAGCCGACGCGCTCGAGAGTAAGTCCATCGGGCACGCCCGCGGGGCCGCTCATTTCGCGGCGTGTGACGCCGACGATACAGGCGCTCCAGGCCGTGCGGCTGAGCACGCGGCCTATGCGGTCGCGCAGACGGCGGGTTGCTACAACGACCCGGAGCACGCTCGAAGAGTCTACGACGCCGCAATCAACCTTCTGACGGTGTTGCACGTCG
>DATCFJ010000348.1:0-8475 GCA_036509605.1 Polyangiaceae bacterium
AAGATCCGAGCGCTGGCATCGTCGCGGTGGACGGCATTCCGGTGACCGGTCCGGGCGCGGATCGCGGCATGGTGTTCCAGAACTACACGCTCTTCCCGTGGCTCACGGTGCGGAAGAACGTGCTGTTCGGCCCTAAGATGAAGGGTATGCGCAACGACAAAGCGACCAAAGCCGCCGATGAGTGGCTGAAGCTCGTCGGCCTGACCGATTTCGCAGATCTTTACCCGGCGCAGCTTTCGGGCGGCATGAAGCAGCGCGTGGCGATCGCGCGCGCGTTGGCCAACGATCCGCGCATTCTGCTGATGGACGAGCCATTCGGCGCGCTCGACGCTCAGACGCGCGCTAGCATGCAGGCACATCTGCTCCGCATCTGGGCAGCCGCCGGCGTGACCGTGCTGTTCATCACGCACGATCTCGACGAAGCCATCTACTTGTCGGATCGCATCGTAGTCCTGGGCGCTCGTCCCGGGCGCATCCTAGAAATCATCGATGTACCGGTGGCGCGCCCGCGTTCGCCCGAACAGTTCCTGTCGGGCCATTTCCTGGCCACGAAAAAGCGGTTAGAGGAGCTGATCCACCGGCGCGACAGCGCGACGCCGGACCCGGACGGAGAATCGATGCATGTCTGAAGCAAGTAAAGAGTGGCTCGTCGACGAGCCACTGCGCGGCGGAGCGATGTGGTCGCGCGTGCTCAAACGCGGTCAGGTCCTGCGCGTGACGGATGTCGAAGGCGGCGCGGCGGTCGCGGCGTTGTTGTTCAATGCGGATTTTCCGCTCGAGCGCTACAACATGCCGGACACGCTCAAGGCTCAGCACATCGCGCGGGTCACCAAAGGCCACGTGCTGTACTCGGATATGGGCCGCATCTTGTGCTCGGTCGTGGCCGACACGTGCGGCTGGCACGACACCATCACGGGCGTGCAAAACATGGCGCAGAGCGTGAGCCAGTATGGCGTCGGTGATTACCAAGCGCTGCGTAACGAGTGGCACCAGAACAGCCGCGACAATCTGATCGTCGAGCTCGCCAAGTACGGCCTCGGTAAGCGTGATTTTGGACCGAATCTGAACTTCTTCGTCAAAGTGGCGTCGGATGCCGAGGGCAAGCTGAGCTGGGTTCCGGGCAACTCGAAGCCCGGCTCGTATCTCGAGCTGCGATCCGAGATGAATACGCTGGTCGTGCTCTCCAATACCCCACACCCGTTGGATCCGGCGCCGAAGTATTCCGTAAAGCCAGTGCACCTTGGGGTGCGCGTGGCCGCGGCGGTGGCCAAGGACGATGCCTGTCGGACGTCGTGTCCCGAGAACGAACGCGGCTTCGCAGTCACCGAAGCCTATTTCCGTTGATTGGATTAGCGATGGCACTCTCCGAAAGCTCACTCGACCCCAAGCACGCTTCGTTCGACACCGTCCTCGGCTCCGGGCTCGGCTTCAGTCACATCGTCCAGCGCGGCGAGACTCTCCGCATCGTCGATCTAGAGGGCAACCAAGCCGTCGATACGCTGTTCTTCGACGCTCAGGATCCGAGCGAGCGCTACAGTGCCGTCGACACCATTCGTAGCCAGGGTGGCATCTACTTGACCTCCGGCTCGCCGCTGATGTCTACAGAGGCCAGGGTGATGCTGAAGATCACCGCCGACACTTGCGGGCGGCACGACACCTTGGGCGGCGCCTGCGCCGCAGAGTCGAACCAAGTGCGCTACGCGCTCGACAAGAAATACATGCACAGCTGCCGGGACAACTTCTTGCTCGAGATCTCGCAGCGGCGTCCGCAGCTCAGTAAGCGTGATCTGACCGCGAACATCAATTTCTTCATGAACGTTCCGGTAAGCCCCGAAGGTGAGCTGCACTTCGAAGACGGCATCTCAGCGCCCGGCCGTTATGTCGAAATGCGCGCCGAACGCGACGTTTTGGTGCTGATCTCGAACTGCCCGCAGCTCAACAACCCCTGTAACGGTTACAACCCAACCCCGGTCCGGCTCTTGGTCTGGAAGGCGTGAAGTGTCGCCGCGCGCTCGCGGCATTCGCGCTTCCTGATCCTCGAAGCAGAGGAAGCTATGTTCGAGAAAGTTCTGATCGCCAATCGCGGCGAGATAGCCTGTCGTGTGATTCGAACGCTGAGAAAGCTCGGCGTCTCGTCCGTGGCGGTGTATTCCGAAGCCGACCGAAACTCGCTGCATGTGCTAGAGGCCGACGAGAGCGTGTGCGTCGGCCCGGCTGCCGCCGCGCAGAGCTACTTGAATCGCGAAGCGATCCTCGCGGCTGCGCTTAGTACCGGCGCCAAGGCGATCTTCCCGGGGTATGGCTTCCTGAGCGAGAACGCTGCATTCGCCGAGGCCGTCGAAGCGGCAGGCATCGCGTTCGTCGGTCCGACTCCGGAGCAGATGCGGCGCTTCGGTGTGAAGCACACGGCGCGTGAGCTGGCGCAAGGCCTCGGTGTGCCGCTCTTGTCTGGCACGCCATTGCTCGCGGACGTCGAAGCGGCCGTCTCTGCGGCCGAGGGCGTCGGTTACCCGGTGATGCTGAAGAGCACCGCCGGCGGTGGTGGCATCGGCATGCAAGTGTGCCGGGATGCCGCGAAAATCCGCGAAATCTTCGAGTCAGTGCGTTCGCTGGCACAGAAGAACTTTGGCGAGGGCGGCGTATTTTTGGAGCGCTTCGTGGAGCGCGCGCGGCACATCGAGGTGCAGCTGTTCGGTGATGGTCAAGGTTCCGTGGTCGCGCTCGGCGAGCGGGATTGCTCGGCGCAGCGTCGTCACCAGAAGGTCGTCGAGGAAACCCCCGCGCCGCGGCTGCGGCCCGAGGTGCGCCAAGCGCTGCTGGCCTGTGCCGTGCACATCGGCTCGTCCGTGAGCTATCGCTCTGCGGGCACCGTCGAGTTCGTGTACGACGACGATCGCGAAGAGTTTTTCTTCTTGGAGGTGAACACGCGCCTGCAGGTCGAGCACGGCGTGACCGAGCTCGTGACCGGCGTCGATCTCGTGGAGTGGATGATCCGGTTGGCCGCCGGTGAGGTGCTGCCGCTGGCGCGCGTCCCGGAGCCGCGCGGCCATGCCATCGAAGTCCGCGTGTACGCCGAGGATCCGGCGCGCGGTTTCAAGCCGAGCCCGGGCGTGCTCACTGAAGTGTCGTTCCCCGACGGCGTTCGTGTCGACTCATTCGTGGAACGCGGCACCGAAATCAGCGGCTACTACGACCCCATGATCGCGAAAATCATGGCCTACGCCGACGACCGCGAGCAAGCCATGGCGAAGCTCGCCCAAGCCCTGGGAAAAACACGACTTTCAGGTACAGAGACAAACCTCGAGTACCTCTCGTTCATCCTGGGCACAGACGTCTTTCGTGAGGGGCGGACGACCACGGCGTTCCTCGGTACCTTGGCTTATTCGAGCGCAACGGTGGAGGTGCTGAGTCCGGGCACTCTGAGCACGGTCCATGACTATCCCGGGCGGCTGGGCTATTGGGACGTCGGCATTCCGCCGTCGGGACCAATCGATGACCTTGGGTTTCGCTTGGCCAACCGCGCCGTGGGCAACGTCGCCGGAGCGCCTGCGCTCGAGCTGACTGTCACCGGCCCAACCTTGCGCTTTGCGACGGACGCAGTGATAGCGCTGTCTGGCGCGCGCATGGAGGCGGATCTCGATGGGCTAGAGGTAGCGTACTTCGAGCCCATCCAGGTGCGCGCAGGCCAAGTGCTCAAGCTCGGCGCTATTCGCGGAGCAGGCTGTCGCGCCTACCTAGCCGTGCGACACGGCTTCGACGTCCCCGAGTACCTTGGTAGCCGCTCGACGTTCACGCTCGGCGGTTTCGGCGGCCACGCGGGTCGCGCCTTGCGTAAGGGGGACGTGCTTCGCTTACTTCGCTCGGGCAACACGGACGCCGAGCCATGCAAGCTCGATGTAGGCCTGCACCCCGCGTTGACCGAAGCCTGGCAGATCGGCGTCATGTACGGTCCGCACGGCGCGCCGGATTTCTTCACGCCGGCCGATATCGAGCGGTTTTTTTGCGCTGATTTCGAAGTCCACTACAACTCCGCGCGCACCGGCATCCGTTTGATCGGGCCGCAACCGGAATGGGCGCGTGCGGACGGTGGTGAGGCGGGTCTGCACCCCTCGAACATTCACGACAACGCCTACGCGTTCGGCACGATCGACTTCACAGGCGACATGCCGATCATCCTCGGCCCGGACGGACCGAGCCTGGGCGGCTTCGTGTGTCCCGCGACCATCGTGCGTGCGGAGCTGTGGAAGGTAGGCCAGCTGCGCCCGGGCAACCGCGTGCGCTTCGTGCCGATCGCACGCGGCGCGGCGGAACTGGCGCTGGCAGAACAAGAGCGTGCGCTCGAGGCACGCGTCGCCGCGCCGAGAGCCGTGCTGTCTGCGGTGCCGACGCCTGACGCAGTGCAGCGTCGCTTGCCGCAGCGCGGGGACGCGCCGCGTGTCGTGTATCGACCGGCGGGTGACGAGTTCCTGCTGGTCGAATACGGCGAGGCCGTGCTCGACCTCGAGCTGCGTTTTCGCGTGCACGCGCTGATCGACTGGCTGAAGACAGAGAAGCTGCCCGGCATCATCGATCTGACGCCCGGCATTCGCTCGCTGCAGATCCACTTCGATAGCCAAAAGCTGGGCTTTGCGCGGCTGCTAGACGTGCTCACGCGCGCCGAGACGGAGCTGCCTTCGGTTGACGCCATCGACGTGCCGACGCGCGTCGTGCGCATGCCGCTCTCCTGGGACGACCCACAAACGCGCTTGGCGATCGAGAAATACTCGCAGATCGTACGCAAAGACGCGCCCTGGACCCCGAGCAACATCGAGTTCATTCGGCGCATCAACGGCCTGTCCGATATCCAAGCCGTGAAGGACATCGTGTTCGGGGCGCGCTACTTGGTGCTCGGCCTCGGTGACGTGTACCTCGGCGCGCCCGTTGCCACGCCGCTCGATCCGCGGCAGCGCCTAGTCACCACGAAGTATAACCCGGCGCGCACCTGGACGCCGGAGAACGCAGTCGGCATCGGCGGCGCGTACATGTGCATCTACGGCATGGAGGGCCCGGGCGGCTATCAGTTCGTGGGCCGCACCGTACAGGTGTACAACCGCTACAAGACCACGAAGCACTTCGAAGCTGGCACGCCTTGGCTGCTGCGCTTTTTCGATCAGATCCAGTTTTACCCGGTGGACGCGCAGGAGCTACTCGAGATGCGCGAGGCGTTCCCGCATGGGCGGCTAGAGCTGAAAATCGAAGAGCAGCGCTTCCGTCTCGCAGACTATCGACGCTTTCTGGCAGAGGAAGCAGAGTCCATCGCCGCGTTCCGCGCCTTGCAACGCGGCGCATTCGCCGAGGAGCGGCAACGTTGGGTGGATTCAGGTCAGCTCAACTTCAGCGTCGAGCAAGCCGACGCCGGCGCGGCAGCGAGCACGCGAGCCTGGGAGGGTGCTCACGTCGTCGAGAGCGGCGTGCCGGGCAGCATTTGGAAGCTACTCGTGAAGGCCGGACAGCGCGTGACCAAAGGCGAGGTCGTGGCCATCGTCGAGTCCATGAAGATGGAGATCGCCATCGAATCGCCCGTCGACGGAGTCGTGCTCGAGGTGGTTGCGAGCGAGGGCAAACCGATCGCGCCGGGTCAGCCAGTGGTGGTCGTGACGCCCTGACCCGCGCACACGAGGTGAGCGAAATGGCCTCCGCGCGCAGCGACCTCGAGTGCTTCGTGAAAACACCGACACACGCGCGCCGCCGCCCTCGTCGCCCCGCCGACCCCTCGCTCAAGCCGAGCGCCTCGAGGCAGCGTTACGCGAACTGAGTCGTACTCTGGGCGTTCGCGCCGGGGTTCGGATTCGGACGGGCCGTGCTGGCGATTCGCGGCGCTTTCTTTGCGGGGACTTTCGTGACGCGCGCACCGTCGCGCGGGGGGATCGTTGACCTGCCGCGACAGCCAGAAGCCTTATTTCGAACAATGCCTGCTCGGCGCAACGCTCGAACGACGCTCGAACGGCTCAGTTGGCGATGATTGCGGGAGACCCAGACATTCTTCAGTTGCTCGAGCGTCGCGTCCGGAAACTCGCCGACGAGCGCAATCAATTGCGGTAGCTCGTGCTCGGCTATCCCGATCGGAGCCATCACAGTAGAAGTGACCTGTTTCTGGGCGAGGACGCGGTCGTTTCTCCTCATGAAAAGCGGAAGCGATCACAAGCGAGGCGAGTTTGGACGTCTCGGCGGGCCGGCTTTGAGGGCGGCGGGGCGCGCTCTTGGCGAGCGCTTCACGGAACACGGTAGTAACCCACCTGCTCGATGATTTGAGGTTGCGGTTTTGGTCGTCGGTTGGGGCGCGTGACGAAGGGCGAGGTCGTGACCATCGTCGAGTCATGAAAGTTTGGAGCGCCATCGAATCGCCAGTCGACGGAGTCGTCCTGAGGTCGTTGCGAAGACAAGCCGATCGCGCCGGGGCACCCTGTCGTGGTCGTGACGCCGACAGGCTCACACTGGAGCTGAGCGAAATTGCCACGGTGAGGCGAGGCCGCACGTGGATCGCCGCCGCTCGGGGCGCGTTTTTGTCGGGTGAAGATCGCCGTAGCGATTGGGCATGCCCGTTGCACAAACCGGCCAGCATGAACCAAGTTCCGAACAACATCGCCTCGGCCGGCCCGGCGCCGGCCCCGAAGGCCGAACACCACTTTTTCGAAATGTTGCGCGAATTCGAGACCGCGACCGTGATCACGCGTGCCCGCACGCTTGCCGGTGAGTTGCCAGGAGAACTGCATGGCAGACCGATGGCGATCGCCGACCTGAGTGACGACGGCACGCTGTGGTTCATCACCGACGTGGATTCTACGATGGTGCTGGAGATTCGCGAGGACTCGCGCGCGATGATCTCGCTGCAGAACGCGCGGCAATTCGTGACCATCAATGGTCACTTCCAGCTGCTCGCGGATCGCGCGAAGGTCGAGCGGATTTGGAAAGAGTCGTATCGCGTGTGGTTCAGCGGCACGAGGGATCCCGAGCTGGTGCTGCTGCGCTTCACTCCGTTCGACGCGGAGTATTGGGACGGCTCCGGCGCGCACGGCGTGCAGCAGGCGTTCGACGCGGCGAACGCCTATCTGAACGGTCAGAAGCTCGACCTCGCGGAGTAGCGTCGGCAACAACAATTAGAAGTGACCACTCCCCCGTAGGCGAATCCGCGTCGGGTCGGAGCGCTGTTTCAGCTCCCGCCCTCGCTGAGCGCTTGGGCCGTGCCAACGCAGACTTGGGCCGCCGTCCCCAAGCTCTTCTTGCGCATCGCCAGGACTTTGGCGCGCTCGTATCGGGAAAACGCACCGGCAGAGCAGTCGGGAAATGCACTTGCATCCAAGGGTCCTGCATGGTCTTTTCTCGAAATGCACGTGAATCGATGGTCGCTGCTAGGGGCGTTGATTGCTCCGTTCGGGTGCTCGCCGGCGGCGCTCACTGCGGGCGGCGCGGGGGTTCGCATTCAAAAAAGTGATCCGCCTAGCCAATGCGCTGAGGTTGGCGTGGTCTCCGACGGTTCTTCCAATCTTGTGTCGGGCATGGAGGAAAATGTGCGCAATAAGCTGCGCAACGACGCGGCGGAACGTGGAGCAAACTACATAAGGCTTGAGACTCATTCATCGGACGGCAACGGAGTCCGATATACGGGCACGGCTTTCAAGTGCCCACAGGGGACTTGAGCAGACGGCCGCCTCGCCCAAAACGTCGTGCGCCCAGTGATAATGGAACGACCGGCTCGAGCGTCGCCTCGCCAGAAAACCCCCGAATGTCGACCGGTTTCAAAACTTGATTCAGCGAGCCGCGTCGGGCGCGGCCGCTACGGCGCCGCTGCGACGATGGTGGCCGAGCCGGCCTTCAGCGCTCCTGCGCCCGAACCGGATGTTGCTGTGAGCGTGATCGAGCCAGCCGTCGTGGTGGCTTGGATGATAGCGAGCGCCTTGCCGCTGAACGCGGATCGCGAGTGACCTTTGTATGACTCGTGACTGACCGAGTTGCCGTTGTCTACGCCCGCGAGCGTGCCCGGACCGTCGATGGAGAAGTCGATCGTGCTCTCGGCTTGCGGAACGAGGACGCCTTGGGCGTCGACGACGTTCACCTCGACGAAGGACAGATCGCGCCCGTCCGCCGCAATCGTGGTGCGATCCGCTTTGAGCACCAAACCCGCCGGCGCCCCTGCTGTTTGCAGCTTGTCGCTCGCGACGACCGTACCGCCCTTGGTCGCCTTGGCCTCGAGCGTGCCCGTCGCAAAGGGGACCGACCACTGAAGGTGCCCGGTGGCGGCGCTCATGGCTTTCGAGCCCTGAGACGCGCCGTTCAGGAACAGCTCAACGCTGTCGGCATTGGTGTACACCATGACCTTCACCGATTGCCCGGTTGTCCAGTTCGTCCAATTCATGGGCACGATGTGAACCATGGCCGGCCCGCTCGCATTCCACTTACTCTGATAGAAGTAGAAGACGTCCTTCGGGAAGCCCGCCG
>DATCFJ010000349.1:0-3624 GCA_036509605.1 Polyangiaceae bacterium
AGCTACCGCACCCGTTTCAGACGTGCATCGTGCTCGGTCACGTCTGCGACCGTGAAGGCAAGAAGGAGTCGAAGAGCAAGGGCAATTACACTCCGCCGGAGATCATCCTCGACCGCGTGCGGATGGATTTCGGAGTCTTGACTGAAGCCCATGGTCAGCAAGCCGCCGCGGGCGAGGCGTTGATCGCGCGCGAAGATCTCGAGGGCATGGATCTCGAGGACGGAGCCAGCGTCGTTCTGTACCGTCCCGATCGCGCGGAGCACACCCGAACGGTGAAGCTCCGCGTGCAGAAGAAGCTGCCGCGCCGAGTGCTCGTGCTGTCAGACGCGGATCGCAGCGCGCTTTCGGCTGAACCGATCGTCACGGGCCTTGGCACTCTCCCGCAAGAGGTCCCGCGCGCCGCGTTCAGCCAGCGCGTCACGGCCGAAGACCCGCATACGCCGGCGCCGGGCGCCGACGCGTTTCGCTGGTTTTTTTACGCTTCTTCGCCGCCTTGGAGCAATACACGGCACTCGCTACGCAACGTACGCACGCTGCAAAAGGACTTTCTGATCAAAGTTCGCAACGTGTATTCGTTCTTCACGATCTACGCGAACATCGACGGTTGGAGTCCCAGCAATCCCGAGCACGCGGGGCGTCCGGCAGCTGAGCGCAACCTGCTCGACCGTTGGCTGCTGAGTGAGCTGAACCTCACCGTGCAAAGCGTGCGCCGCGCGCTGGACGTGTACATGAGCTACGACGCAGCGCTGGCGCTGATCGACCTGGCTGAGAGCCTCTCGAATTGGTACGTGCGCCGCAGCCGTTCGCGCTTCTGGGCTGCTGGCCTCGATCAAGACAAGCGAGACGCGTTTGCGACGCTGCACGAGGCGCTGTCCAAGCTGAGCCTGCTGATCGCACCGTTCGTGCCCTTCCTGAGCGAGGAAATGTACCAAAATCTGCAAGTTTCCGCGGGCGTGGCCGGGGCAGCAGAGAGCGTGCACCTGGGTCGCTTTCCGGTTTGCGACGAAGCCGTCATCGATCAACGCCTGGTCGAAGAAACGCGGGCCGTACGCGACATCGTCAGTTTGGGGCTTAGCGTGCGCACCGCCAACAAACTGAAAGTGCGTCAACCGCTCGAGCGGGCCGACGTAGTGTTCAACGACGGCGCGCTCTTGCAACGCTTGGGCGAGTACAAGGCGTTGATCCAAGAAGAGCTGAACGTTCACGAAGTACGTTTCATGTTCCCGGGACACGAAGACGGCGCGGTCGCCTTCCGCATCAAACCGAACTTTCGCGCCTTAGGCCCGCGTCTCGGCAAGAACGTACAAGCCGCCAAGAAGTTCCTGGAAGCTGCCGACGGCAGCGCGCTGTACGCGGACCTATCCCGTACCGGCAAAGTCGAGATCACCATCGAGGGCGAGCGCTATCAGCTGGGCCCGGAGGAGATCCAGGTCAGCGCCGAGGCAGCCCCTGGTTTTGCAGCAGAAACAGGGCGAGTCGGCGTGGTCGTGCTCCACACCACGCTGACCGAAGCGCTGATCGACGAAGGCCTGCTGCGTGAGGTCGTGAGCCGCGTGCAGGCGGCGCGCAAGGATCTTGGGCTCGAGTTTACGGCCCGTGTGAAGCTCTGGCTCGACGGCAGTGAACGCGTGCTGCGCGTCGCTCGCGGTGGCCAGCAGCACCTGCGTCAGGAATGCCTGGCGACCGAGGTCGAATTCACGCTGCACGACGCGGCCAAAGAGCACACGCTCGGCGAAGAAGGCTTGCGGCTGCACGTCGCTGCCGCGCAGCCGTAGCGAGCGCGCTCAGCGCAGCGTAATCGGCTCGCCGAGCTTGGCTGCGAGCAAACGGGTCAGCGTGGCCCACAGCTCGTCGCCGGTTTTCGCGGCCACCCAGGCTTTTGTATCGCTTTGGAAGTCGAAATGCCAGGCCGAGCGCTCGGCGGATAGCCAGATCTGCCGGGCCGCGCGGTGAGAGTTGAGCACGTAACGAGCACCGTCAGCGAACTCAATCGTCAAGATGTCGCTGGCTAGCTCGGCCTCGACCGAGTCGTTCGTCAGACCGTCGAGGCTCGTGATCAGCCGCTGCAACTCGGGAGCCGCAAGTGCGTCGTAGTCTAACTCGGTCAGCACCAAGGTCGTCATGTAAGCTTTTGCCCTACTGTAGCTTGGGGAGACATGTCGGCGCGATGCAAGCGTTGCCCGGTATGCAGTCGTTGTCGCTCTGGCACGGCCACGCGCATTTGCCGGCCGCGACGTTGCAGCGGTGGGTCAAGCATTGTGCGTCCGTCGAGCACGGCAAAGCCAGCGGATTTGGCTGAGAGAGCGCGGCTGCGGGCGCTGCGCCGGTAGCCGGTGCGGGCGACGCCGCGAGCACGGCGGGCTGCTGCGCCGTGCCCGTGCCGTAACCCGGGGCCTGCTGAACGGGAGCCGCGTTCGGCGCTTGAGTCGGATAGCCCGCTTGGGTTGCTGGCTGATCGCTGCTCTTCTTGCAAGCACCAGCACCCAAAGCCAGGCCCACTGAAACAAACATCGCGAGCCGCATCGAGCTCTTGTTGTCGGCAGTATTTCGCATCCTGTCGAGTCCTTCCGGCAACATTCCAGCGCCGAGCCGTGTCAGAAGACTACTACCACCATTTCGCGCGCGACTCGAAACCGCTCGAGCATGAAAGGCAGCCCGCGGCGGGGCGCGAAAGGATGTATCGTCAGCAGCTCGACTCATGGTGACCCGGGCGGAACGCACGGACGTGATCGACGGCGAGGCGGTGTCCCGGCTCGGTGCCGATTTGCGTGCGGCCATGCGTCGTCGGCCTGCGCAGGAAGCACGCCTCGCCGGGGTCGTGCGCGCGCTAGCTCCGCACTCGGCAAGCTTGTGCGACAGCCTCCTGGAGGCCTTCGAGCTGATGGTGCGGCGCTCGTCGTTCGAGCGTCCGTTGTACGCGGCGGTCGCTCGCGCGGTGGCTGAGCTCGCGGATCGCCGCAGCACGCCGTCCTTCAAAAGGGCGCTGGAGGCGGAAGAGTCCGGCAACTTGGTGACAATCTCCGCTGCTTGCCAAACGACCGACCCCGCCCTCGGCGAAGTGCTGGCAAAGGTGGCGCGCAGCCGGCATGCGCACCTGGCTCTTGCGGCCGAGACCGCGCGCATTGCGCGCGGCGAATCATCGGGTGCGCACGTCGTCTCGTTGGCGCCGAAGATCAAAGAGAGCCATCGTATCGCCCTGTGCTTGGAGCTATTTCTGCCGCTGACTTGGTCGCGGCCACTGGCTCCCGCGATCGGCCCCGCGCTGAGCGTCCTGCGCGAGGCAGAGCGGCATCTGGGGCGTTGGCTGGTTCTGGCTGAAGTGGCCGCTCGGGCGGGGGACAAGGGGCCTTTTGCGGAGGCTTCGAAGCGCGCGAACGTCGGTCCGCGAAGCTCCCGGGCCGCTTGGTCCATGGTGGCTTGGGCGCTCTCGCCCGACGAGCCGGCGCCCAGCACACGGCCAACGCTGGAGCTCGTGGCACGCTTGAGCGATCGCCCGAGCGCCGACCGGGATACGACATTCCTCTTTCGCTTGGCGCGCCGAAGAGTTCCTGCCGCGCGGCCCATGCTCGAGGCGTTGACCAAGGGTCCCCTCGGCGACGAGTCGAGCTTGCGCGCCGCATTGCA
>DATCFJ010000350.1:0-10304 GCA_036509605.1 Polyangiaceae bacterium
CCTGGGCTGTTTGGCGCGGTGCTCGGCTGATGTCCAAGCAACTTGCCGCGCGCGCGCGCTCCTCGCTGCTCGCAGATCTGTTGATTATTTGGCTTGGAACGTGGGGATTTCTGCTTCAGTGCTTGAAATCTTGCCGTCCTACGGCGAAAGGGCCGCATGAGCTCGAATCGGGTGAGTGACCTGCCGCGCGGCGGCGGTTTCATTCTTGGCGTGTTGATCTTCGGAGTCGTGGCTACGACCGCTTACTGGGTGGTCTGGTTTGGCGTGAACCGCGAGCTGCTCGCGTCGGCCCACACCGAGAGTTACTACGCCTTCGAAAACTCGTTTCCGGCGGCCGACGCGTGGATGGTCTTCGCCGGCGTGGCCGCGACCGTGGCGTTGTTTCGACGCCGCGCGAGCGCGCTCTTATGGATCCTCGTCGGAGGCACGACCAGTATTTACCTTGCCTTGCTCGACGTGCTCTTCGATCTCGAAAACGGCATCTATCACTCCCCCGACACCGGCGGTGTGGTCGTAGAAATCGTGATCAACGTGCTGACGCTCGCCATGGGTGCGGTCGTGCTCGTGTGGGCTTGGCGCAGCCGGCGCGAGCTGGCTCAGTTCGCTGGCTGGTGAGTCGTCAGCTGGCTACTTTACATCACGGGCAGGCGTGGCTGCCGCACTTGATCTGGCTTGCTTGGGAACCTACGGGCTCGGGTGACGGTGCGCGCGCCCGTCCCCTTCGTGGCCTAAAAGAAGGTCGGCCTAGGCCTGTTCGTGATTCGAGTTCTATGTCGGAAGGCCGACGTGGAATTGCGAGGGGCGGGGGCACTCTCGACACGCGGCCCACTACCGATGTGGTGTGCGATGGGAGTGTGCGTTACTTGCGTTGTGAGAGCTCAAGCGTGGCGGCCAGTAGGCGTTTGAGCTCTTCGAGTGAGAGGCGCGCGACTTCGCCGATGGAGTGACCGTAGTCGGTGAGCTGTTTGAGGGTTTTTAGACGATCGATTTGGGTGGCGTCGTAGACGCGGCTGCCTCCGGCGGTGCGGCGAGGGTCGACGGTGCCGTAGCGACGCTCCCAAGCGCGCAAGGCGTGGGTCGAGACGCCGACGTAGCGAGCGACGTCGCCGATACGGTAGGCGCCCGAGCTTGCTGGTTCGGCGTTGGCTAGCGGATCCATTCTCGTCATTTGAGCGCTCCAAGCGCGGCGATGGTTTGTGATACGCCGCCATAACCTTGAAAGAACCAGACCCACCACGCGGTCATCATCGCCCCGTGGCCGGCGAGGATGCCCACGTGACTCCACATCTCGACGCGGTCGGAGTATTTGCGCACGTAGCGGCGCCAGTGGAACGCTTCGTCCACCAGGCTGTAAAGTAGCGATAAAAGCGTCAAAACGAGGGCAGGGATCCAAACGTCGTGGCGCTGATACGCGAGACACAGCAGCACGCAGCTGCTGATGCCGCACAGGATCGTGATGTTATGTACGAGCCCTTCGGCGCCCGAGATTTCCGTTTTGTAGATGGTACGGTGGCCGATCGTGTCGATGGCGATGCTGACCGTGAACACGACCGCGCCGACCGGCACCCACCAGGCGACGGCTGGGAACAAGACACCGTGTGCATTGCCGAACAACAAGAAGCCACCCGTGGAAAACACCAGGCCAAGCATCAAGCCGACCCAAGCCACGTACACGGCCCAGTCGCCGCGCTCGAATTGCCGAACGCGCCCCACGTATACGGCGAGCTCAGACGGGAAGGATATCATCGGGATACCTCGACACAGAGTTGAGCTCGGCGCGGGCTCGCGAGCTGAGCCAGCGCCTCGGCAGCTCGCATAGCGTGAGTCGCGCAGCTTTGCAGACCAAGAGCAATTTTTGAGTGAGGGGAACGACGGCGCGGGTCGACAGTGCATCGAAATGTCGCCGACGGATGCGCGCGCCGATCGCGGCGTAAATCAGCCGCGCGGCGCGCACCGAGAACGCAGCGCGCAGCGGGAGAGCGATGATTCCCGCGTCTCCGGAGCGGTAGAAGCGCTCGGCTTCGCTCAGCAATTGACGGGTCACGATGGCGACAGAGGGCCGTGCTGCTTCTGGTAGAGCGCCGACGCGCAGGCCGTTCAAGGCGCCGGAGCCGCAGGCGCGCAGCAGCGTGATCGGCAAGTACAAGCGGCCGAGCCGCCAGTCTTCCGCGACGTCACGACAGATGTTGGTGAGCTGCATCGCGATGCCGAGGTGGGCGGCATTCTTCAGCGCGCGTGCGTCACTCACGCCCAGCACGTGGCACATCATCAGACCCACAACGCCGGCCACGCGATGGCAATACAGCAGGAGGTCGTCGAGCGTGTCGTATTGAGTACCCGCGCTGTCCATACCGAAGCCGGCAAGCAGCTCCTCGGGGTACTCGCGCGGTAGCCGACAGCGCGTCGCGAGCTCTTGAAACGCTCGCAACCGGACGTCGTCTTGCGGCTCTCCGCAGTACACGGATTGCAGATCGCGCCGTAGCTGGGCGAGCGCGGCGGGCTGCGCGGCCGGCTCGACCAGGTCGATCGCGTCGTCCGCCAGACGGCAATAGGTGTACAGAACGGCGGCGTCGCGCCGCGCTTGCCGCGGCAGCAATTTGCCGGCCAGCGCGAAGCTCTTGGAGTGTTTGGCTAGCGTGGCTGCGCAGATTTCTGCGGCTTCGCGCGGCGGATCGGGCTCGTCGGTGCGGGCCACGAGCAGTGTGACGTTGGGCACCGAGCTCACGCGGCAACCTCTTTGCCGAGCTCGCGCAGGATGATGCTTACGGTCGCTTTGGCCGAGTTGATCACTCCGGGCAAGCCGGCGCCCGGATGGGTGCCAGCGCCGACGATGTACAAGCCGGGGATCTTGGGATCTTGGTTGTGCGGTCTGAAGTAAGCGCTTTGCGCGAGAGTCGGCGCGAGCGAAAACGCAGAACCGTGGAAGGCATTCAATTGGCTCTGAAAGTCGAGAGGCGTGAACCAGCGCTGAGTCACGATGTGCCGACTCAGGTTCGGCATGTGCCTTTCGAGCGCGCTCACGATCCTCTTCGCGTAACGCGGCGCTTCGTTGGCCCAGTCGATGCTCGCCTTGCCTAGGTGCGGGACGGGGCTCAGCACGTAGTGCGCGCCGCAACCCGGCGGCGCGAGCGAAGCGTCGGTTACCGTCGGTGCGTGCAGGTACAGGCTGAAGTCGTCGGGAAGCCTCGGGCCGTCGAAGATTTCGCGCAGCAGTGGCTCGTAGCGCGGGCCAAAGATCACCGTGTGGTGCGCTAGATCGTACGGGATATCTGTGCCGAAATAGAGCACGAAGAGTGACATCGACCAGTCCGCCTGGGCGAGCTTCGCGGCTGTCTTTTCCGCCGATCTTATGCCTTGATAGAGCTTGCCGTAGGTGTGATGCAGATCGGCATTGGAGACCACTAAGTCGAACGCTTCTTCGCCGCGTGCGTCGCTGGTTACTTGGTGCACGGTGTCTGTGCCGCGCTGTTCGACGCGGACTCCGCGTACGGGTGAGGAGAGCCGGAGCTCCCCGCCCAGCTCTTCGAACAGCGACGCCAGCGCGCTGACCAATGCGCCGGTGCCGCCACGCGGGAACCACACGCCGTACTGGCGCTCCAGGTAGTGAATCAGCGTGTAGATGGCGCTGGTGTCGAATGGGTTGCCGCCGACAAGGAGCGAATGAAAGCTGAGCGCTTCGCGCACGTGCGGGTCGTGCACGAAGCGCGCGACCGTGTCGTAAACGGAGCGGTCCGCGCGCAGGCGCGCTAGCTCGGGCGCGACGCGCACCATGTCGAAGAAACGCAAGAACGGGGTGGCCGCGAGCTCGGTATAACCCTTGTTGAAGACGCGCCGCGTGTACTCCAAAAATGCCGAATATCCAGCGGCATCCGGGCTGTGGCGCGCGCCGATCTGAGCGCGCATCACGTCACTGTCGGCCACGTAATCGAAGCTGTCGCCGTCATCCCAAAGCAAGCGGTAGAACGGCGTGATCGGCAACAGCTCGACGTAGTCCGCCATTTCCCGGCCTGCGATCGTGAACAGCTCCTCCAGGCACTCGGGTGCGGTGATAACCGTGGGACCCGCGTCGAAAGTGAAGCCTTGATCCTGATACACGTAGGCGCGCCCGCCGGGCTTGTCGCGTGCCTCGAACAGCGTCGTGGCGATGCCCGCGGTCTGTAGGCGGATTGCCGCTGCGAGGCCACCGAAGCCGCTGCCGATCACGGCCGCGCGGCGCCGCGCACCGCGCCCTCCCGATGCGGGCTCACTCATAGCTCTTCTCCAAGCGAGCGAGCTCGTGTTCCAGCTCGGCGAGCGCATGCGGCTCCGGAACCGCATACGCCAACTGCGCCAGCGCGCCCCACAGCCGTGTGCGGGCCTCCGCCCGACCGTGCTTGCTCACAGCGGCGCGAAGTGATGCGGCTAATTGTTCGGGAGGTTCGCGTCCGGTTGATACGAGCTGTCCGAGCCTCTGGATCGCCAGGTACGCCCGCGGATCTAGCTTTTGCGCGGCCCAAGCCCACGGCCACGTGGGACAGCCGTGGCGCAAGTCCTCGTGACCTTTGGCGGCGCGTCGCTCGCTGGAGATGCCACTCAGGTCGTCGAGCATTTGCAGGCCGGCGCCGAGCGAGCTGCCGAAACCGGCGATCGCGTGAGCTTTGGCCTGCGGCGCGCCGGCGGCAAGCGCGCCCATGTGCGCGGCGAGCTGGCATAGCTTGCTGGTTTTGAGGCAAGTGACCGCGGAGACCGTGGGCAGCACATCAGCCTGGTCGAGCGTCGTGATGTTCACGGAGAGGTCGAGCGCTTGACCCTGGTGACACGCGAGTAACGTGCGACTGAACGCGCGGTGCAAGCCAAGCTCCGTGATCGGCGGTAACCCCAGCCGCGAGAGCAGCTCGAGCGCCCAGAAATACAGAAAGTTGCCGGCGTTCAGCGCCAGCGGCAGGCCGTAGCGGCAATGCAGCGCCGGTGCGCCGCGGCGTTCGCTCGAGTTGTCTTCGATGTCGTCGACGATCAGCGAGCCCGCATGCAGGGCTTCGATGATCAGTGGCAATTCGCCCGGCGGGAGTGTGCTCCGACCGCTCAACTGCCAACCGATGCGTACCAAGCACGCGCGAAACTCTTTGCCCGGTCGGCTCAAGAAATCAGACAGCGGCCCAAGCAGCGCGTCGTCCCAAAGCTGAGTCGGGACGCGCTGTTCGCGGCCCAAGACCTCGGCCAAGCGGCGCTCTGAAAACTCTTCGCTCAGCAACTCCTTGAGCGTGCACGGCGGCTCGATCGCGAAAGCGCGGTTCGTCATAGGAAGAGGCCTTTTGTGAATGCCTTGCTGACCGACAAGCCGCGTGGCGGGCGACCGCACAGAATGCGCGCTCGATCGAAGGCGGTGGTCGACAGCGCGTAGAAGCGCGCAATGCTCGCTTCCGGCAGCTGATAGAAGCGCTCCAGCACGTTGCGCCGCGCATGCTCGGGCACGGCTCGAAACAGCAGACGATTGAGCAGACACGCATAGCGCTGCTGGCGCGCGTGCTCGCGGCTGAGTGCGTCGAAGGGCGGGTCGAATAGCGTTTCTGGTGTGCTGGCCGCGACGTGCAGGGCGACGCGCGCAGCGATTGGAAACGAGTAACCGGTCGTCGGGTGGAACCAGCCTCCGGCATAACCAGCGAGCCACGGCGAGCCGGGGCGACTCGCCGCGGTGGCTGCGGGGAGCGGCAAAATGCCGCTTTCTTCCCGGACGATTCGCGAAATTTGGAGACCGAGCTGCTGCGCGTAGGCGAGCGCGCGCGTGCGCAGTAGTGCTGCGTCGAGCTCTGGGTCGTCGGCAAAGTACGTGTCTTCGACCAGCACGCGAGTTGGGCTGAGCGGCAACGTATAGACGAAACGAAAACCGTCCTGCTGCGGGACGGTCGCGTCCATCACGATCGGTTCGTTGAGCGCGCAGGGAGCCTCGAGCTCGAGCTCGAGCCCGACGAACTTCTGGTAGCCGAGCGCGAGCGCGCGCGAATGCGCTTCCGGTCCGCGTGCGTCGATCACGACGCGCGCGTTCAGGACCTGGCCGTCGCTGAGCATTGCGCTGTCGGCCGCGACGCGCGCTACTGAGCGTCCGAGCATGAGGCTCGAGCTTGGGTGCTGTGCGAACAGCTCAGTGACGCGCCGCGCGAGCTGCTCACTGCTGACCGCCGAGTACGGGCTATCGAGCCGCCGCTCGAAGCGGGGAAAGCGAACCGAGTAGCCCTGCCAGCGTTTCACGATCAGAGGGGTCACCAGGGTTGTGCCTGCCGGATCGAGGTCGGAGCCGTGAAAGCACCACAGGTGATTGCCGCCCACCGCCGCGCCACGCTCGACCAAACAAACGCGCGCCGATGGGCGGCGAGCCAACACGGCCAACGCGATCAGCGCGTTCTGCAGACCGCCTCCGATCAGGAGGTAGTCGAACGAGTCCGGGGTGTTTGCCATTTGTCTAACTATTGAATAGCTATTGTATAGCCTTAATAGGGCGTAAGTTCGCGAGGTCAATGGCCCTGTCTAATATTTGTCCATGTAGGTGTTGGACAAGCCCGCCCCAGACAAGACCCCGGCCACCGTGCTGCGGCCGGAGCTGTTGGCGAGGACGCCGCGGGTGTCCCGTGGATGCCTCCAACGTGTATTGGAGAGAGGGGCCACCCAGCACAGAAGTGGGTGCTGCGCCGTAGAAGCTCGTGCGCTGCCCGGTTACTGGCTGCGGCGGTAAGCCCACCGAGCTCGCCGCGCTCGGCGCGGGTTCGACGACGGCGATCGTGCTCGACGCCAGCCCGCGTTTATCGGCTAGACGATGCGTTCGGCGCGATCATGGCGCGTGCGAAATCGCTCGCGGCAACCGCGCTCTAGCGCGGAGCGCGAATGTCGTCTGCGTTGTTTGCTTCGCCGTCTGGGCCGGCGGAGCTGACCGAGACGGCGTCGCCGTCACAGCGCACGCGGAAGCGGCTGCCCCAAGCGTCATCTTCGCGCGCGGAGCGATCGAGGAAGTGCTCTTCTTCGAGTTGGCTGAGCGTCGGACAGCCTTCGCTGTGTTGTGTGCGGAAGTTTTGCGCGGCGATCTGAATCTGGTTCGCGTCGCTGCGTGACGAAGTCTCGGCGTCTTCGCCAGCGCTGCGGCTTTGCGCCCACCACAAGCCCGATGCGCTGAGCCCTAGCGCGAGCGCGGCAACGACGGCTGCGACAGGAGTGACGCCGCGGGAACCAGAGCGAGAATGACTACGAGCCATGACGAGCTGAGTCTTAGCAAGCCATGTGCCACCCAGCGTGCCGTACAATCTGGCGGAAAATAGGCCGATTTACGAACGCAGGTCTTCGAGCGCGGCGGTCAATTTGACGCGCCGGCCGGCGACGCGAAGCGCCGCCCTGTCAAATTGTCAAAGCGCGCTCCGTGCGCTGGCAGGGGCTCAACAGGCGCGGTGGCTGCCCGCGGGGAAAATCTTCCCTGGGTTCAGCAGATTCTGAGGGTCGAACACGCGCTTCAAATCGCGCTGCAGCGTGATCAGCTCGGGTGACTGCTCGAGCGACAAGTACGGCGCTTTCAGTACGCCAATGCCGTGCTCGCCGCTCAACGTGCCGCGCAGCTCGATCACGTCGTGGAACAAGGTTTCGATCGCGCGCTCCACCGCGGGTACTTCGTCGTCTTCGTTCCACAAGAAATTCACGTGCAGGTTGCCGTCGCCCGCGTGGCCGTAGGTGAGCGAGCGCACGCCCGTTTTCTCACTGGTCTCTGCGACGCGATCGAGCAGAGTGCCGATTTGCATCCGGGGCACCACGATGTCTTCGCTCAGCTTCTTCTTGCTGAGCTTGCGCACCGCCTGGCTCATCTGCCTGCGAGCCGCCCAAAGCTTTTCGCGCTGCGCGCCGTCCTGCGCAACTAGCACTTCGAGCACGTTTGCGACCTCGCACGCGTCCGACACGCGCTCGGCTTGCCGCTCGCAAGCCTGCTCGTCGCCGTCCACTTCCATGATCAGCATCGCGCCGGCTTGGGGATTGATGGAATTGCCGGCGCTGCGCATGGCGTCCAAGGTGGTCGCGTCCAAGAGCTCGATGCAGCGGGGAACCAGCCCGAGTGCGATGATTTCCTGTACCGCTGCGCCCGCCTGCTGCACGTTCGAAAACAGCGTCATCATCGTCATGACGCTCTCGGGCTTCGGGATCAGCTGCAAAGTGATGTCGCCGAATACGCCGAGCGTGCCTTCGCTGCCCACGAGCAAACCGGTGACATCATAGCCAGTGACGCCCTTCATCGTGCGGCGCCCGGCGCGAATGCGCTGTCCGCCGATCAAGAAAGCGTCCATGCCGAGCACGTAGTCGCGCGTCACGCCGTACTTGAACGCGCGCGGGCCGCCCGCATTTTCGGCCACGTTGCCGCCGAACGCGCACGAAGCAAGAGAATTGGGATCCGGCGGGTAGAACCAACCTTCCGCCTCCACCGCAGCGTGCAGATCCGCCAAGATCACACCTGGCTGAACGACAGCGATACCCTCGCGCCGATCGATCTCCACGATCGACTTCATGCCCAGGGTCGAGAGCACGATGCCGCCCGCGACGGGAACCGAACCGCCCGTGCGCCCCGTGCCGCCCGAGCGCGGCGTGATCGGTACGCCCGCTTCGCGCGCCACGCCGAGCGCAGCCAAAATGTCTTCGGCGCTCTCTGCGAGCACGACCGCGTCCGGGACGACGCCGACCGCCTCCGACTCATCCCGCACGTAGCTCTCGCACGCGTCGGGATCGGTCAAAACTTTCGAGGGACCAAGCGCACGTTCGAGCAACGACCGCGCCTTGTCACACGCGGACGCCGAAGGTCGAGGCACATCAGGACGGCTAAGCAGCACGCCGCGAGCTTAGCGCGCCTGCCCCCAAACGCGCGCGCTACCGCAAAACCCGCCCCAAAATCCCCAGAAAAACCGGCACGGGCGATCCTGCTTGACGGCTCAGCCGCTGCGGCTAGGTTCTCGCCCTCCGAGGCTCTGGAAACCGTAATGGAGAGGTGACCGAGTGGCCGAAGGTACCCGCTTGCTAAGCGGACGCAGGAGAAATCCTGCCGAGGGTTCGAATCCCTCCCTCTCCGCTGATGCCCCCACCCGTCGGTGCTCGCCGCCCTTCGGGCGGCTGCGCGCCGCCGACCTCCCCCAAATCCGTGCTCGCGCGCGCCTCTAACGCGTCGGGCTGAAGAGCTGCTGGGCTGATCGTTGGGCGCGCGCTGCGCGCGGATGGGGGAGGTAGACATTGCATGCGCTGTCCGTCAGTGACGCCGCCCGCTAGGTGGGCGATGCCCACGCTGGCACCGCCTCACTCCGCCAGCGGAGTGAAGTTGCGCGGGTGGGGGCTTGCGATTCGAATTCTACGTCGGAAGACCGACGTGAAACGGCGCGCCGCGACTAGAGCGCCGCCCGGACGAGCGCGACTGCCGCCCGCAAGTTGCTGAGCACTAGCGCCGCGGGCACGCGCACGACGCGGAAGCCCAAGCGGCGGAGCTTGCGATCACGACGCGCGTCAGAGCCCGGCTTACGCGCATGAATGAGGCCATCCACTTCAACGATGAGCCGAATGCTTGGCGCACAGAAGTCGGCGATGAACTGGCCGCCGACAGGCACCTGGCGACGGAAGGACACGCCGAGCTGACGCGCCTTCAGTGCGGACCACAGGCGGGCCTCCGACTCGGTGAGGCAGCAGCGCTGCTGACGAGCGAACAGCTCGAGGCGCTGAGCGGACTTGAGATTGAGCGATTTAGCAACGCGCATGTTGAGCTCCAGCGCCGGCAGCGTGCCGGGCGCAGCCCTCATGGCGCAGGCTGCGTGACGCGCCCCCGCCGTGTAGTGCGCGCAGCGACTGGCGCGGCGCGGAGCGTGCGCCTCTCGCGAAGCCCGGCACGCTGACGGCGCTGGAGGCGAGCGCGTCGCGTATCACTCTCGAGAGTTATTAGCGCCGGTGCTGCGGCGCACGCGACGGCCTCCCTCCATTCCGCGCGCAGGCCCGGAGGGCCGAGCACGGAATTTGGGGGAGGCAGGAAGCGCGGAGCTCGCGCAGCGAGCGAGCACTGGACGGTGGGGGCAACCCCGCCCGCTTGCTAAGCGGACGCAGGAGAAATCCTGCCGAGGGTTCGAATCCCTCCCTCTCCGCTGATATTCCCGATTCGTTCTCGCTACTTCAAGCCGCAGCGCTCGCAGCGCCGCCCGCCGGCTGCCCAAAGTTGAGCAGACCGATCGCTTCGCAGAGCGCGCTCGGCGCCAGATGCATGTACCGAGGCTGCGGCTGACCCTGAGCCAACGGCAGGGAGAAACTCAAGAAGCCGCTCTGGCTAATCCCTT
>DATCFJ010000351.1:0-3769 GCA_036509605.1 Polyangiaceae bacterium
ATGGCCGCTCGTGCCGCCAGCACCAGCAGTGCTGCCGCTCGAGTCGTCGTCACTTCCGCAGCCCACGAGAGCGATGCCCGCGCTGAGCGCGACCACAGCCAGTAGGCCAGTTAGCTTCTTCATATCCATTCCTCCGAATAACCTAGGTTAGTCACGTCACACGTGGGCGGAGCCGCCCGCCGGGCCTTAAGCACGCCGCGTGCCAAATTGACGCGCCGCGTGTGGTCTCGGCTAAGTAATAAGATTCATTAAGCTATTTCTACATGGGGCAAGCGTGTATCCCACACCCACCACCATGAACCCCGACTTTCGTGTCATGGCCCCGCCTTATTACAACTGCTCGATTCCCATTGCAATCCTATGACTGCACGGTTTTTCCCCGGGAAGTACAGCGTAGGCCTGCCGCGGCGCTTGTCGCAGGTTTCGTGCGTGGCACAACTTCTTAACTAAGTGACTGAAACTACACGAAGTTCTGAGCAGACATCAGCCGGCTGGCCGAACCGCCGACCCAGCGCTTAGTCTCCGCGTTTTTTTCGCAGGGTCGGCGTCACTTTGTCGAAGCGAGCGACCGCGGGACCAATCGCGTCGCGTCCGAAGCGGTCGCGGATGGCGTCCAGAGCTCTGCCAAGCTGGCGCTGCGGCCGCGCCTCAGCGAACAAATCGAGCTGCGCCTGCTCGGCTCGCGTGAGCTGAGCCATGCTCACGCCCAAGAGTCGCACCGGTTCTCGGATCTCCGCCGCGTCCCATAACGAAAGCGCCACTTCGCGTATCACGCGGCCGTCGTCGGTCGGAACACGCAGCGTCTTGCTGCGCGTGAGCAGCGGATACACGGGCTCGTCGCCGTCACTGCTGACTCGCGCTTCGCGTCGCCGCTCCGCCTGGCCGAGTTTGATTTTGAGCGTGACCGTGTGCCCGACATAGCCGGACCGCCGCAAGCGACGCGCCACCTCGTCCGCGTGCGCGGTCAGCGCGGCGCTCACGACCTCACGGTCGAGAATGTTGGTGTCGAAGGTGCTCTCTTCACCGATCGACTTGGCTGCGCGCTCGGAGATCACGGGGCGCGTGTCGTGCCCGGCCGCGAGCGCCTGCAGCTCGAGCGCGCGTTCACCGAGCTCGAGCGTCAGCTGCCTCGAGTCGTAGCGCGCCAAATCGCCTAGAGTCTTCAATCCCAAGCGATCGAGCTTGGCCGCGAGCACGGGGCCGACGCCCCACAGCCTACGCACGGGCAACGGCTCGAGCAGGCCGCGCACCTCTTCTGGAAGAACGATGCGAAGGCCGTTCGGCTTGGCCAAAGTGCAGGCGATTTTGGCGACCAACTTACTCGGCGCGACGGCGACCGTGACCGACAGATCGGTCAACTCGCGCACCCTCCGCTTCAACTGAGTCGCCAGCGCGAGTGGCCCCCCGAACAAACGCTCCGAGCCCGTAATATCGAGGAACGCTTCGTCCAGCGCGATAGGCTCTATCTCCGGGGTGAACTCAGCGAACGCCGCGTGCACTTGCTCCGAGACTTCGGCGTAGCGCGCCATGTTTGGCGCGATGAACACGCCGTTCGGGCACAACGCGCGCGCTCGAAAGCCGGGCATGGCGGAGCGCACACCGTACGTGCGCGCTTCGTAGGAAGCCGCCGCCACGACGCCCCGTGGCGACGTGGCACCCACGATCACGGGGCGGCCCTTGAGCTCGGGATGATCGCGCTGCTCGATCGACGCGTAGAACGCGTCCATGTCGGCGTGCAAGATGAAGCGCGAGGCCGACATACGCTAGCCCGAGCGCGAGCTCACGCGCCCGGCGCTTGCTCCTCGAACAAGCCCGCGCCGGGCACGAAACGAAGCGGCACGGCGCCCGCCTCGCCGATACGGTTCTTGTACACGACAAATTCCATCGAGCGAGCGTCGTTCTCGCGCACAGCGTTTGGCATTTCGCGTAGCTCACCAGCTAGCGTCACTGCGGGTGCGACCAACTCTGCATGGCGCGTCAGCGTCGTGAAGACCACAGCGCAGCCCTGGTCCGCGATGCGCCGCAGATCGTAGGCAACGCTCGTGACTCGGCCCTCCATACTGCCGTTGGCGGCCGCAGCGTGTGCAATCGAGC
The DNA here is from genome assembly GCA_036509605.1 of Polyangiaceae bacterium. Lineage (GTDB taxonomy): Bacteria > Myxococcota_A > Polyangia > Polyangiales > Polyangiaceae > PMG-095. The sequence continues at coordinate 2,095 of DATCFJ010000351.1, forward strand.
CGTCGCCGGTCGACGAGAACGCTTCGATGTCGTCCACCACCAGCACGGCGCGTTCATGGCGTGACCACTGATGGGAGGCACACTCGGCCAGCGAATTGGTCGATTCGAGACCCGACGCCCGATACAGGTGGAGCTGCGCGCCAACCTTCTTCACGACGGTCTCGACTGAATCCGCGACGGCTCGATGCGTGGCCGCGTCTTGCCAGGCCTGACCTGACCAGATCATGCCGTAAGGCGTGCGCGCCTCGGGATACTCGCGGTACAGCGCCCGAGCAGCCAGACGTGCCATGACCTCGGTCGCGTCGAGCGATGCGCTCGCGAACACCACGCCCGCTTTGGCGCGCGCTGCCATGTACGCCATCAAGAGTGCAAAGGCTGTGCGCCCCACGCCAGGCGCGCCCGCAATGGCCAGCACAGTGCCGCTGCGTAGTCCCCCGCTGAGCATGCGGTCCAGGGAAGCAAAGCCCGTCGCGGTGGCAGGGGAATGGGCGCCGAGGCGGGTCGTCACGTCGACCTGCATGGCGGTCAGCGCGATGCCGGCAGCGCCGCCGGACTTGGGAAGCGAATCGGAGCTCACCCGTCCAGGATAGCCGAGTCGTGCTCGGTCGCCGATGGGTCGACAGCCAAGCCGCGATTTGTGTCGCGAAAACCAGGCGGTGGCCCAATCGAGCAAGGGCGCCGAGACGTCCAACCCGAGACATCTTCTCACCCTGGGACGCGGAGCATCGCGATTTAGCGGGGATTTGCCTGGCACGCGCCTCGCAAAAGGACGAGTCATGCCCAAAAAACGCACTCACTCCGCGCCGTTCGCCCTGGCGATCGACGGCGGTGTACTGCTGAACGCCGGGGCGCAGCTCGATCCGACACTGGTTTCGCGGCTGGCTCAGGCGCTCGGCATCAGCCCCGATCAACTCTTCATTGGCATCCGTTTGCCGGCAGCGGAGCAGGCGCGAACCATGGCGCGCCTCGACGACGCCGCTGCAGAGGCCGCCGCTCGAATCCAAGGCGCGTCGAGTCGAGCCGCTACACCGCAAAGTTCTGCCTCAGGCAGATCGCAACGCCCTCGCAAAAAGATGTGAGGTGCTGTGGGCAAATGCCCTTACGATGCCCCTCGTCCATGGCGAAAATCTCGACCGACTCCGCTGCGTTCAAATCCACTTTGAAGACGGGAGCCGAGCGCTTCCTGTCTCAGGCCATCGCACACGCGTTGGCTCAGGGCTTTCGAACGCCCGATGATTTCCTGAGACACTTCAAGCCGCTCGACCTGATGGTCGCGCTCGAGTCTGCGCACGATTTGCGCGCGGACATCTTGGTGAAAGCCGCCGGCGTCCACCAAAAGATCGCGATCAAGAAGTCGACCTCTTCCGGCGCGGAAGATCTTCGAATCGCAATCGAAGAAGGGCTCACAGACGCCGCGGCGATCTTGGAGCTGTTCCCAGCAGACGACCGCGTCCGTTACTTGGAGGTTCCGCGGCTCTGGACCTTCTTGGTGGAGGACGAGTTTTGGTCGACGCTGAACGCCGAAGCCAATCGCGAGCGCGCGATCGGCCGTATGACGTTCTCGCTCGAGAACGCACTACGCGAAGACCTCATCTCGCTGGCCGACATCACCGATGGCATCAGCTTCGAGATGCTTGCTACGCGCCTGCCGCACAAGGAGCTGCAGAAGCTGGTG
>DATCFJ010000352.1:0-4534 GCA_036509605.1 Polyangiaceae bacterium
CGCGGTGGCGAGACGATGATCTCCGCGCAGACCATCGAAGCGTATTGGTCGGCGATGAAGCACGTGAACCCGATCTCGATCGGCCTCAACTGCTCGCTCGGACCGGACTTGATGTATCCGTTCCTGGCCGACCTGGCTGACAAATCGAGCGCGGCGATCTCGTGCTACCCGAACGCAGGTTTGCCGAATCCGTTGTCCGTCACTGGTTTCGATCTCGAGCCGGCGGACATGGCGCGTTACCTCGGGGACTTCGCCAAGGGCGGTTTGATCAACATTGCCGGCGGTTGCTGCGGCAATACGCCCGAGCACATCGCTGCCATCGCCAAGGCGCTCGAAGGCAAGCCGCCGCGTGAGATCGCCGCGCGTTCTGCCTTGTCTGCGTCCGTAGCCGCGCCGGCTTCGCGAACGCCCGAAATCAGCACCGAAAAAGCGCCAGAGCGCCCGTTGCGCCTGTCCGGCTCACAGCCTTTCACCCAGCAAATAGGCGTGTACATGATGCTCGGCGAGCGTACCAACGTGGCCGGCTCGCCCAAGTTTGCCAAGCTGATCAAAGAGGGCAAGTACGAAGAAGCCGTCAGCGTGGCGCGTCAGCAGGTCGAGAACGGCGCGAACGTGATCGACATCTGTATGGACGAGGGCATGATCGACGGCGTGGCGGCGATGACGCGCTACCTGCAGCTGCTCGCCAGCGAGCCCGAGGTCGCCAAAGTGCCGTTCATGGTCGACTCCTCGAAGTGGGAGGTGATCGAGGCTGGGCTCAAGACCTTGCAGGGCAAGGGCATCGTCAACTCGATCTCCCTCAAGGAGGGCGAGGACAAGTTCCGACAAAACGCGCGCACGGTGCTGAAATACGGCGCCGCTGTGGTGGTGATGGCCTTCGACGAACAAGGCCAAGCCGCCACTTACGAGGACAAGATTCGAATCTGCAGCCGCGCGTATCACATCTTGGTGGATGAGCTCGGCTTTCCGCCGGAGGACATCATCTTCGATCCCAACATCCTGACCGTGGCCACGGGCATGGAGGAGCACAACAACTACGCGCTGGATTTCGTGAACGCCACGCGCTGGATCAAGCAGAATTTGCCGCACGCCAAGGTCAGCGGCGGCGTCTCGAATATCTCCTTCAGCTTCCGCGGCAACAACAAAGTGCGCGAAGCGATGCACTCTGCATTCCTGTACCACGCCATCCAAGCCGGTATGGACATGGGCATCGTCAACGCGGGCATGCTCGAGGTATACGAAGAGATCGAGCCGGAGCTGAAGCTGCTCGTGGAAGACGTGCTGCTCAATCGTCGCCCGGACGCAACCGAGCGCTTGGTCGATTTCGGCGAGAAGCTGAAGGCGCTCAGCACTGGCACCGTCGAGACCAAAAAAGAAGCCGAAGAGTGGCGGAGCGGCACGGTCGAAGCCCGCCTGTCGCACGCCCTAGTGAAGGGCATCGACACCTTCATCGACGCGGATACCGAAGAAGCGCGCGCCAAGCTTGGTCGCCCGCTGCTGGTTATCGAAGGCCCGCTCATGGACGGCATGAGCGTCGTCGGCGACTTGTTCGGCGCAGGTAAGATGTTCCTGCCGCAGGTCGTCAAATCCGCGCGCGTCATGAAAAAGGCCGTAGCCTACCTGTTTCCGTTCATGGAAGCAGAGAAGGCCGAGATGGCCAAGCTCGGCCACGTCGCCAAAACGCAGGGCAAGATCGTGCTCGCCACCGTAAAGGGAGACGTGCACGACATCGGCAAGAACATCGTGGGCGTCGTACTTGCGTGCAACAACTACGAAGTGATCGACATGGGTGTAATGGTCCCGTGCGAGAAAATTTTGGAGCGCGCCAAGCTCGAAAAGGCAGACTTGATCGGCCTGAGTGGCCTGATCACGCCTTCGCTCGACGAGATGACACACGTGGCACGCGAGATGGAGCGCCAAGGCTTCAAGTTGCCGCTGCTCATCGGTGGAGCCACGACCAGCAAGGCGCACACCGCCGTCAAGATCGCTCCGCACTACAGCGAGCCGGTGGTGCACGTGCTCGACGCCAGCCGCGCGGTGCCCGTTACCACCAGCCTGCTCAGCGACGAGAACAAGCCCGCCTTCGTGGCCGCGCACCGCACCGAGTACGAAAAATTGCGCCGCACGCACGCGGCGCCCAAGCAAAAGCTCTTGCCCATCGCCCAAGCGCGCAGCCACAAGACGCCCATCGACTGGCGTCCGGAAGACGTGCCGCAGCCGGAATTCACGGGCGTTCGCGTGCTGAGCGATTTTCCGCTGGCGACCCTGCGCGATTACATCGATTGGACACCCTTCTTCCACACCTGGGAGCTGAAGGGCGTTTATCCGCGCATCTTCGAGCATGAAAAATGCGGCGAACAAGCACGTACGATCTTTGCCGAAGCCAACGCGCTTTTGGATCAAATGATCGCCCAGAAATCGATCACTGCGCGCGGGGTGTACGGCCTGTTCCCCGCCAATTCGCTGGGCGACGACGTCCTGCTGTACGCGGACGGCGCGCGCACCCAGCCGCTCGAGCGCTTCCACTTTCTGCGTCAACAAACGCAAAAAAATGCAACTGACCCCTGCCGTTCACTGAGTGACTTCATCGCGCCGCTCGAAACGGGTTTGCAAGATCACGTCGGCGCCTTCGCCGTGACGACGGGCATTGGTCTGAAAGAGTTCTGCGACGGCTTCCGAGCCAAGCAGGACGACTACAACGCGATCATGGCCGAAGCGATCGCCGACCGCTTGGCAGAGGCGTTCGCAGAGTATCTACACAAGCGCGCCCGCGACGAGTGGGGCTACGGTAAGCTGGAAGACTTGAGCAAGCAGGAGCTGATCGCCGAACAGTACCGAGGTATCCGGCCTGCAGCCGGCTATCCCGCGTGCCCGGATCACACCGAGAAGGGCACGCTCTGGCGCCTGCTCGACGTTCAGAAGAACACCGGCATGCTGATCACCGAGTCATTCGCGATGTGGCCCGGCTCCAGTGTGAGCGGTCTGTACTTCGCGCACCCCGAGAGCCGCTATTTTACGCTCGGCAAAATCGAGCGCGATCAAGTCGCCGACTACCACACGCGCAAGGGCATGAGCGTCGCCGAAGTCGAGCGCTGGCTCGGTCCGAACCTAAACTACGACCCCGCCGGTTAGTCCTTTGTCGATGGTCACGGCGCGCGCCCAGAGCGCCCGAGCCTTCGGTGTCGCAGCAGATCGCTTCCCTAGACCTCGACGAGATCGACATGTGCGCCGGTGGCCTTTACGAGTGGGCGAAGGTCGCGGGCGTCGGAGGTTAGAATCTCGTCCCCGTCGTGGGCGATCAGGGCGAGCGCGGCATCAACTACATCCTTTGTCCTCGTCTTTGCCAAGAGTACGCCGACGCGCTTGCCCAGCTCGGCGTCCAGCGAGAACACCTCGACTCCCGCCAGCACCTTGGCCAAAAGCGCTTGTCGGCTGGAGCCGCTCCGCCAAACCTGTCCGACGATGCCGCCGTGGGTGACGGGTGCGCGGCCCGCGAGACGCTCGCGTTTGATCAACGCGATGACTTCACGATTGAGCCGCTCGACCGCAACCAACGCACCCGCGTCGAGCACCAGCACTCAGCGAGCTCCTGAAGGCCGGGGACGCGATCGACCGGACGCCGCCGTACGCTTCGCTCCGCGAACTACTACGGCCTTCGCCCGCGCCAGTCGGCTTGCAGCTCTGAGTGTGAGGACTTCGAGCGCGTGCTCGGCGTCAATTTGCTCGGGCCGTTTCGGCTGAGCCGGGTGATTGGGGGCTCGATGGCTCTGCGCGAGCGCGGAACAATAGTGCATGTGAGCTCGGATGCCGCCGTCAATGCCTACCCGAATTGGGGCGCGTACTCGGTCTCCAAGGCGCCGCTCGACCACCTGGCGCGCGTCTTCGCCGCCGAGCTCGACGCGCGTGGCGTGCGTTCGTTCAGCGTCGATCCGGGCGAAATGGACACACGCATGCACGCCGCCGCGCTGCCCAATGCAGACCCGAGCACGCTCGGTCGGCCGGCACAGGTTGCAGCGCAAATCGTGGCCTTGATTCGCGCGGGCAACGTGCCGAACGGCGCGCGCCTGGAAGCTAGCAACGCGGGAGCCTATTCATGAGAGCCGCGAGCGCTCCTCGCTCCTCACCCGGCCAAGAGCGCTTGCTCGTGATCGACCCGCGAGCAGGCAGCTTTGGGGATTTCTCGATTCGCGATCTGCCCGAATTCTTCGAGCCGGGCGACGCACTCGTGTTGAACGACGCGGCGACCCTACCAGCCTCACTGCGCGGGGCGGAAGATCTCGAGCTGCGCCTGATGTCCTGCTTCGACGACGGCACGTGGCTCGCGATTGCCTTCGGTGCTGGGGATTCTCGGCTGCCAACCGAGCAGCGCGGCAGACCGCGGGTTCTCGGCGTCGGTACGGACCTCGGCTTTGGGCACGGACTCAGCGCGCGCGTAGTGTCTGTTGATCCTGCGTCCCCGCGGCTAGTGCGTCTTGCCTTTCAGCAGCATGGCAGTGAGCTGTGGCAGGCCTTGTATCGCGTGGCGCGGCCGATT
>DATCFJ010000353.1:0-2198 GCA_036509605.1 Polyangiaceae bacterium
CGACATCATCGACGCGCTGGCTGCGCCAACTTGCTGCGCCTGGACTCGAGTCTCGAAAGCCGTTGGCCTCGCTCTCGCGCAGCTCGCTCGCGAACTCAAACCATCGAAGTCACGCCCTCGAATTGCTCTGAATCTTGGAGCGGTCGGGGCTTAAGAGATCGGGCATGGGTCGGCTACTGCTTCAGTCAGCGCGCGCGACTGGCAGAAGAACAGGCTCAGCGGCGGACCGCTCGCTCGCGTGCCGATGCCGAGAATGCCCCTTGTGACAATCGGCGGTGCTGTGCTGTTCGTCGTACTGATCGCCGTTGCTGGCGCTCTTCGCAGCCACTCGGCCGCGGGTGGACGCCCCGAGCCCAGCGCGGATCGCATCGCCGCGAGCGCGCCGCCTGTTGTAGGTTTGACGTCGCTTGCACTGCCCTCCGTCGAACCGGCAGTCACGGAGCAAGTTGTCGTCCCGCTGGAGCGCTTGCCGCTCGCTTCGGCGACTCCGCCAGGCGTCCTGCCCAGAGATCTACCGAAGAAGCCGGCAGATGCGGTTCGTTCGCTTGCAACGGTGCCGCCCGTTTCCTTGGCCGAATCCGCACGGCCCGCGCCTGCACCGCCGCCCGTCGCCCTCCCTGCCGACCCTTATTCCACCCGTCATTGAGCAATGTCCATCTCTAGTTCCCGTCGTGCTCGAGGCCATCTGCGCTTGGCCTTGATATTGGTTGCGTTGTCGCTTCCGCTGGTCATCAAAACTGCTCACGCCCAAGACTCCGCGGCAGCCGCCGACGTATTGTTCAATGACGCGCGCGCCGCGATGGTCGCCAAGAAGTTCGACGTCGCATGCGCGAAGTTCCGCGAGAGCAACCGTCTCGATCCGGCCGTCGGCACGCTGTTCAATCTCGCCAACTGCGAGGCACAGCGTGGGCACTTGGTGGCGTCGTGGGCGTTGTATCGCCGAGTGCTGGAGAAACTACAGCCGGATGACCCGCGCGCTTCCGTTGCGAAGGCGCAAGTTCAATTGCTTGACGCGCGCGTGCCGCGATTGACGATTCGAGCTCGCGGCGAAATGCCCGCTGACACTACTGTCAATGTAGCCGGGTATTGGGCCGGCGGTCCGCTGCTAGTCCTGAGCCCCGATTCGCTCAATTCGCCGCTTCCGCTTGATCCGGGAAGCTACGCCATCTCGGTGGTGGCACCGGGCCGCGCAACGCGGGAGTTTTCCGTAACGCTGGCGGAGGGCGACGCGGCCGAATTCCCTGTCTTTGTAGGCTCCTCCACCTCGGCTTCGCCACCGCGCGTCGCTCCTGCCGCGGTAGTCACGCCGAGCCAACCGATAGGCGCCGGTGACGACGACGACCGCAAGACTCGCGAGCTGCTTGCCTACGCGGGCATTGGGGTGGGTGCGGCCGGGATCACTCTTGGAATCATCACTGGGCTGTTTGGCTTGCACGAAGAGGCGCTCGGCAACCCGAACTGCAGCGACGCAACACGAACCTGCAATCAAAGGGGATACGACGCGAACCAGTCGGCGAAGTCACTCGCGACGGTCAGCACGCTCGGATTTGTCGTCGGGGTTTTGGCTGGCGGGGCAGGGACGTACCTTTGGTTGACGTTGCCGGATGCGAAGTCTGGCGCAGTGGGGACGAATGGTACGACCAACGCCACGCTGCTTGGATTGCGGGGGCGGTGGTGAGGCCGAATTCCCAGCGCTGGCTCTCAAGACTCGCGATCTGCGGCGCACTAGCGACTAGCGCCGGCTGTCTGATCAGCGTGAAGGACTATCCGCTCGAAAGCTCCCGGCGCGGCGTTGGAAGTGACGAGGCGGGCTCGTCGGGTGACGGCGCGTTCGCAGGTGAGGGGGGTGAGAAGAGCGCCGGGGGTTCCGACGGGGCTTCGAGCGGAAATGCCGCTGACACGGACGCTGGCAGCGGCGGCGCGAATGGTGCCGCTGCCGGGTCTTGCGGACACGTCGGAAAAGCTGCGGCGCTTTCATTTCTTGGTGCCGCTGACTATGAAGCAGGCACGAGCCCGTCGGCCGTCGCGGACGGCGATCTGGACGGTGATGGCACAGTCGATCTCGCCGTGGCGAATAGTGGCAGCAACGACGTCTCCATATTGCTGAACAACGGAGATGGAACCTTCGCTCCGCCCGCGGCGTATGCAAGCGGGCTCGGTCCCGATTCAATCGTTGTCGGGGACCTCGACGGCGACCA